>NZ_JACAEU010000160.1:0-17518 GCF_013388695.1 Fischerella sp. | reverse complement strand
GGTTAGTGGTTAGTGGTTAGTGGTTAGTGGTTAGTGGTTAGTGGTTAGTGGTTAGTGGTTAGTGGTTAGTGGTTAGTGGAGTAGGACTACTAGCTACTAACTACTAACAACCAACAACCAACCATCAACAATCAACATTTAACTTATAGGCTTTCAGTGCCAATAACCACTTCCCTAGTGTATATTTCCTGCCTACTCTATCTATCTCTTTTATCGCCCTAACTCGTGCAGGGCATTGATTGCCACAGCACACTTTTGCGTTAGCGCTTCTAACTCCTCTTTATCTGTGGAACTGGGTGGTTCAATCAAATCGCCAATTCTCACTGTTACAGGAACTGCACGAGGAAGCAGCGCACCTTTTTGCTCAATTTCCTGCGTACCCCACAAACAAACTGGCAATAATGGTGCTTTTGCCTTTGCAGCAATCAGTGCTGCGCCTCGCTTCGGATCTGTAACGCGTCCATCTAGGGTGCGAGTACCTTGTAAAAAAACACCGACAGCCCATCCTTCATCAAGATATTTGAGGGCTGCACGAATGGCGGCGCGATCGGCACTACCCCGACTGACTGGATAAGCACCATATAATTCAATTGCTTGTTTCAAAACTGGAATTTTAAACAGTTCTTCTTTGGCCATGTAAGCCACAGGACGGCGTACACAGTTGGAAATAATCGGTGGATCGTAGTTACTAGCATGATTGCTTACCACTACTAAAGGCCCGCTGAGGGGGACTTTTTCTGCACCATAAACTTTACCCCGAAAATAAATGCGCAACATGGGGTTAACGACAGACCACTTAAAGGCGTGGTAGAGTAAAAGACTTGCGAATGGTTCGCGACTTTTGGTCACAGAAGATAATTGAAATCAGACAGAATTTCAGGATAAGCGATCGCTACTACTTTTGATCGTTAAAGTTAGTTATTGGATCAATTACCACTTATCTGTGATGTTAGCAAGTTATTTTAGGGCGATTATCCCGCAGCAAACCAGCCAGTAACTTGAGATTAAACACAAAAAGATAACTTTGCGGTTACATCCCCACAGTCTCGGTAGTATAAGGTTCCTGTTGAGCAGCTACCAGACTCTTTTGCAAAACGACCGAGGTTTACCGCCAGTCCGCTCCAGCAAGGTTGTTAGCCCTCAGCAAGTACCTTATCGCTCAATACGCTTAAGTTCTTCGCGAATGACTCTGCGTAAGGTTTCCTCCAAAGGCTCACGGCTTTGCTGAATATACTGTCGCAAGGCTTCATTAATTAAGGTTTGGTAGTTTCCTCCACCTGCTAAATGAACTTGCTCACGAAACCACGTTAGAACCTCATCATCTAACCGAATTGTGATGCGAGTTTTTCCAGGTGGGGTTGGGTCGATAGCCCCTCGCTTACCTTGACTAAAATCATATTCTGCTTTCATGACTATCCCTCCTCGTATTGCTGTCGTTCTTGCCGAGTTGCTTTGCGGGCGGGCAGAAATAAGGCGAATTTCATCGTCCCGTAGCGTGTAGACAACCACCAAAACTCTGCCAAATGCATCGTTACCGATCGTGACGAACCGTTCTTCGTCAAACCGATCGTCTGGAATAGTAATTGCCAGATCATCTGAGAAAACGGATACTGCATCAGCGAAGTCGATACCATGCTTGCGAAGATTGGCCGCTGCCTTATCCCTATTCTATTGGTAAGCCATCTCAATTATAGTATGTACACCTGTACATACTAACAGGACAAGCTCTGATCGCATTCGTTTGCTCTGTTTGACTAATAAAAAATCTATTATGAGTGTGCGATCGCCTGTTTTTCGATTGACTAAGCAAACACTGTAAGATAATTTAGACAAAATTATGGATAAAAATTAAAGATAAGCGATCGCCACCACTTTGGATTGTTACAGTCAGTTACCAGAGTAATTGTCAACTACAAATCTTGTTTTACCTGCGGTGAAGTTGCATAGCCTAAGAATGCTTTTGCTGCATCATTGGCAGGGGTTTTATATACGTAAAATAACTGACGTTGGTAGGGATAATTCGACGCACCTGGATTGATACCATCAACGCTTACAATCCTCACTTGAGTTTGGTTAGCTACCTGTTTATATGTAGCGTAACCGATACCATTTTTTTTCAGTTGTTGGATTAAACCTGTAGTTTCGTCCCTTTTCAAAGTGATACAGTTAGAACCTGTACAAAAATCATTTCTTTTCAAGACTAATTCTTTAAAAGCCTGATGTGTACCACTGTGTAGCGGACGATTAATCACCCGAATTGGAACTGAATCACCGCCAATTTGCGACCAATTAGTGATTTTTCCTTGAAATATATCTGCTGCTTGAGTATCGGTGAAACCGCCCTTAAAGGGATTATCTGTACCTACTATGATTGCTATAGCATCATCACTAATTGTTACTGCTTGTAGTCCTTTGTTTTTTTCATCATCGGTGAGAGGACGAGATACCGCAGCAATATCGATATTACCTGTAATTAAATCCTGAATTCCTCTTTCAGAACCGCGAGCATTAGTGATGACTGTAGTACCAGGATATTTATCTTGAAAGCTTTTTTGAAGTTTTTGATTAATATTTACCATGCTGGTAGAACCGTCAATTCTTACCTCAGTACCGACAGTAACTGAAGTAAGGACAGGAAAAGATGGAATACTTGGAACTGGCGAAGGTGAATTATGATTGTTGGCTTTTTCAGATAATCCATTGTTGTTTTGGGAATCATTTTGTTGATGAAAAAACCACCAACCACCGACTAATAACAAAAGCAATAGCAGAATAAAAACAATCGGAGGAGGACTGCTTCTCTTTCTCATACTTATTCATTTATACTCGTGGTTGTTCAGACATACCCCATAGCCAGTTCCAAACATTGACTGTGACGCGTCCTGCTTTTTCTCCCATCAACCAGTAAACAAAACCATTTTGGGTAGGGGAAGTAATGATAGGCTGAGTTTTTTCAAAAAATAGCAACAAAGCTTGCAAAACTTCCTCAGCAGATTGGTATCTGTCTCTAATACTAATGTGCAACAATTTATCTAAAATTTTACTTAATTCTGCACTAATTGATGTTCTTGGTGGTAAATATTCCCGCCATCGCCAACACTGATTTGCACTGTCATACATCTCAATTGCAGTCGGAATTCCTGTTAACATTTGCACACAGGTAACACCTAAACTGTAAAGGTCACTGGTGTAATCGACCTTACCATGTTCCATTTGCTCGGGTGGTGCGTATCCCCGCGTACCGATTAAAGTTCCTGGCTGCATTAAATATGTCTCGGAAATAAGTTTTGCACAGCCAAAATCAATTAGTACTGGCTTGCTGTCTATTTTTCTACGAATAATATTTTGCGGTTTAATATCGCGGTGAATGACTCGATTTTGATGAATAAACTGTAGAACTGGTAATAAATCCTGCAAAAGTTGCCAAATATGGGCTTCGTTATAGACTCTCTGTTGCAACTCTTGTTCTAAAGTCAAACCTTCAATAAATTCTTGTACTAGATACAGCTTTTGCTCTTGTTGAAAGTGAGCAAACAAAGTTGGAATCTGTGGGTGAGTTCCTAAATCATCTAATCTCTTGGCTTCTTGATTAAATAATTCAATTGCTTTACGCAGAACTTGCGGGTGCTGTGACGAAAAGTGAAACTGCTTAACTGCACGGTAGGGCTTATAAGGCATATCTTCATCTATTGCCAAAAGAGTCTGCCCAAATGCGCCTCTACCCAAGACATGAATTGGGCGATAGCGCATCCTTAGCAATAGCAGAGAACCACAACTTGAGCAAATTTCTGCTGTATTTGGATTATGAGGACTGCGACATTCGGGATTTACGCACAGAGTCATAAAAGCATGAATTACATGAATCTACTATAGACAGCAAAAGTTAAGAAAAAGTTAAGCAGGTAATTCCGCAATATTACGGACATTTTCTAATATTAAGCCGGGGCAGGTGCGTTTAACTAAACCAGTTAATACATTACCAGGGCCAATTTCCACTACTCGCTCTATACCATTTTCTGGTAATGCTAGTGAAATTTCTCGCCAGCGCACTCCTCCTATCATTTGTTGTGTCAGTCGCTGTTTTAACACTTCTGCCTTGACGGCGGGAACAGGCTCTACATTTGATAAAATTGGCACATTAGCATCACGAAATTCTACCGGGGCTAAAACATTTTGAAATTCTGTGGCTGCTACTGCCATTAAAGGCGAATGAAATGCACCAGAGACTTTTAAAGGAATCGCACGTTTTGCCTTTACTTGGGTCATTACTGCTTCTACAGCTGCTGGTGTGCCAGAAATGACAACTTGTACAGGACTGTTATCATTTGCCACTACTACATCAGGAGTTTCGGCAATGACTTTTTCTAGTTTTTCGCGGTCAAAATTCATTAAAGCTGCCATCATTCCGCCAGCAGCGGTTTCCATGAGTTCGGCACGACGCTTCACCAAACGCAACCCTGCCGACCATTCAAACACGCCAGCGACATAAAGAGCAGTGTATTCTCCTAAACTATGGCCGGCAACTAAATCTGGTTGTTCTTTTTTTTGGAGAAGATCGGCGAGAATACTTTCTACTACGTATAGACAAGGCTGAGTGTAGAGGGTATGTGCTAGCTTGTCGGCATCATTTTGACAAATTTCAATTACAGACCATCCCAAAATTTCTTCGGCTTGGGCAAACTTATCCTTTGCCGATGGCACATCTAGTAAATCTATTCCCATTCCCAGTGATTGGGAGCCTTGTCCAGGAAATACCCAAGCGGTTTTAGTCATTAGTCATTAGTCAAGAGTCAAGAGTCAAGAGTCAAGAGTCAAAGCAAGTAAAAAGTCAAAGGTAAAAAGTAAAAAGAGGAATCATTTCTTTTGACTTTTGACTTTTCTATTTGCCCCATTGAAAAATAGCCGCTCCCCACGTCAGCCCAGCACCAAAACCTGATGCGACAATGATGTCATCGACTTTAATTTTGCCCTGTCGCACAACTTCATCAAGAGCAAGGGGAATAGAGGCGGCAGAGGTGTTGCCATAGTAGGCAAGATTACTGATAACTTTATGTTCTGGAATATTCAGGCGCTGGGCAACGGCGTCGAGAATACGTTGATTAGCTTGATGCAATAGTAGCCAGTCTACTTGCTCTACACTCAGGTTAGCGCGAAACAAGGCTTTGTCTATAATTTCTGGAACTTGCTGTACGGCAAAGCGATAAACTTCTTTGCCATTCATCGTGATGGGCTGGAAGTTACCTTTACCAACACTAACGCCTGGAATCAGTTCTGTGGACTCAGGTGTATAGGGAAGGTTAAGGCAATCGTTTTGAGTGCCATCACTTCTAAGTTCAAATCCTAGTAAGCGATCGCTCTGGTTTGCCTGCAATACTACCGCCCCAGCACCATCGCCGAACAACACGCAGGTACGTCGATCTTGCCAGTCCACCCATCGAGAGAGAATGTCTGCTCCAATCAGCAATACATTTTGATATACACCAGTTCTGATAAATTGGGCTGCTGTGACTAGTCCAAACACAAAGCCGGAGCAAGCAGCTGTCATATCAAATGCTACTGCTCTTGTGGCTCCCAGTTTTGCTTGAATTTGACAGGCACTACCAAATAAATCATCGGGCGTAGAAGTTGCCAGCAAAATCAGATCCAACTGTTGCGGTGTAATTCCAGCCATTGCGATCGCCTGACTACTGGCAGCAGTGGCAAGTTCTGCCAGAGATTCGCCAGCTTTCGCCAAATGCCGTTGACGAATTCCTGTTCTCGTGCTGATCCACTCATCTGATGTTTCAACCAGTTCCGTCAGTCCCTGGTTATCTAGGAAAGTAGCTGGCAGCGCTGAGCCACTTCCTGTAATTGCTATTCCTATTGTTTTCACTCCGGTTTCTCCCAAGCTATCAGCTTTTTGTCATTGGTCATTTGTTTAGTTGTTAGTTGTTTGTTGCTAGTTGTTTGTTGTTTATTCCAACCAACCATCATCAACCAACAAATAACAAAATTTGACTATTGACTACTTTCGGGCTGTAGTTGCCCGGAGGATTGATTTTGATATTGAGACTGGATTCTTTGCAGCACCTGGTTGTCTACAGCTTCTTTTGCTAAGCGAATGGCATTAAAAATCGAAGGTGCTTGGGAGCTACCATGACCAATAATACAAATGCCGTCTACACCTAAAAGCAAAGCACCTCCGTGTTCTGCATGGTCTATTCGCTGTTTAATCCGCTTTAAATTCGGTTTTAAAATTGCTGTACCAACTTGACCTTGTAATCCTTGGGGTAACTCTTCTCTAATAATTTGCAGCATCACTTCTCCGACCGCTTCGGCAAATTTCAACAACACATTGCCTACAAAGCCGTCACATACTATCACATCAAACTGACCGGAAAGTACATCGCGTCCTTCAGCATTGCCAATAAAAGCAATTTGAGAATTTTCCCGCAGCAGTTGATGGGCGCGAACAGCTGCATCATTACCTTTGCAGTCTTCCTCACCGATGTTCAACAAACCTATTTTTGGTTCAGGAACACCCAAGACGTACTGACTATATATCGATCCCATAACTGCAAACTGCTCTAAAAATTTTGGACGGCAGTCTACATTAGCGCCAACATCAAGTATTAATACTTGCTTGCTGGCTACCATCGTGGGAAACACCGCACCAATTGCTGGTCGGTCAATTCCGGGCAGTCGTCCCAAACGTAGCAAAGCTGCTGCCATTGCTGCGCCTGAGTGACCGGCAGAAATCACACCATCTGCCTGTCCCTGCTTGACTAAATCCATCGCCACGTTAATCGAAGCCTTGGGCTTGCGTCTGACACCGCTCAAAGGCTCCTCATCCATCGCGATCGCGTCCTCAGCCGGAACGATCTGCACCTGCGCCAAATTTATTTTTGGTGGCAGGACTGCTTTAATTTTTTGGGGATCACCCACCAACAAGACTTCCACACCCAATTCTTCTCGTGCTCGCAGTGCGCCAGCGATGATTTCACCGGGTGCGTGATCCCCTCCCATTGCGTCAATTGCGATCCGTACGCAAGTCGATCCCATTGCTCAGAGCTTCTAGAAACCTTACAAATTTTACCAGATGCCTTTGCTGAAATTAGTAGATTTGTGGGTGCTAAATCACATTCTTCAACTCAAGGTACAAGTCAATAGTATAAAGTATGAAGCAAACCTACGGATAAACCCAAGGTTTGTATCTACTTTATCCTCTAGCTTTTATCCTTTATGTTTTCAACAAAAGAACTGACAAGCCCAACATAGCACGAATTACTCCCCTCTCTTACTGAAGAAATTACGTACCATACTGATTTTTTGAGACTGGAGAGATTTGTTGTTTGTTGTTTGTTGTTTGTTGGTGGTTAGTGGGCAAGAGGCAATGGGCATAGGAAAAATCAGTACTTCAATTCCCAATCCCCCATTCCCAATTCCTCACGCCTCATTCTCCACTCCCTAATAGAAAATTAGCCTGATTGGAGCTTGATTTCTGGAAGATATGGGAAAGACAATTTATATTTCCTTACCACAGTATGGATATTAAATTGTTATCAAGTCAAACTTGACTTGATTGCAGGATTAGTACTATAGTTATTTTTCACACAGTAAATACTGTATTTTCTTGGACAACAATGTAAATTAGCAGTCCATCTTAAAAACCTTTAATACATCAAAATAGTATCACCATTTATGTATTTTTACACCTATTTTCACTGAAATAAAAATATTTTTTATACATAGTTTATCTTGGAGAGCTTTTATATTTTTATATAATGCTATTTTTATTTACTTTGATTTGTGTATTTGTGTCTGGGCAGAGTAATAACTGAGAAGCGGCAATATGAATAAACACTGCCAGATACAATCTTTTTTACCTGTGACAATAGGATGATTGTTTTTTTATACTAAAACTTTGTTACGCATTCCGCGTTGGTGTGCCAAAATCAACAGTTATGAATAAATTACTTAAAGCTAAGCAGCTTGCAGTACTTATATAAAATCTAACAAAAAAGCGAAGTGGCATATTTGCGTAGAGAGGAGTGAAGAATGCTGGAATTAATTGGATCGGGTTTGATTTCAATTTGGCTCGAAATGGCTGGGGTGAAGGTTAAGCCTGTAGATCCTTTGGATATGTTAGCTTGGCAAAGTAGTCCCGGTTTGATTCTTGCCTCCGATCCAAATCCAGCTGGAGTCACTACAGTGCAGCAGTACCTAAAGGGGCTGGCAACATCGAAATTAGTGACGGCGAACTTAGTCCAGAATCAAGGAATTTGGATACAGTCGGGACCAATGCTGATGGCTAATCACCAAGGTACGACTCCTTTGCCTGCTGCTTCCTTAACTAAGATAGCCACCTCTCTAGTCGCCTTAAAAAGGTGGGGATCAGACCATCAATTTGAGACTTTGATCGGTGCAACTGGACCAATACAAAATGGGGTATTACAAGGTGATTTAGTCGTTATGGGTGGTGGCGATCCTTTATTTGTTTGGGAAGAAGCGATCGCCCTTGGTAATACTCTCAACAAAATGGGCATCAAGAAAGTCAAAGGAAATTTGGTAATTACTGGTAATTTCGCCATGAATTTCCAACGGCATCCGTTGCTAGCAGGCCAGTTACTCAAGCAAGCACTAAATTACACCACTTGGCCCCGTGGGGTTGCTTTTCATTACTATCTCATGCCTAAAGGCACACCCAAACCGCAAGTTGTCATTGCCGGTACTGTGAAAGTAGAAGCGCAACCAAAACCGCAACAAACTTTGCTGGTGCGTCACCGTTCCTTGCCTATGCAGCAACTAATCAAGGAAATGAACGTTTTCAGCAACAATGAGATGGCAGAAATGCTAGCGGAATCAGTAGGGGGTCATACTGTTGTACAGTCAACGGCTGCCCAAATGGCGAGGATACCAGAGTCAGAAATTCAATTAATCAACGGTTCAGGGCTGGGAGTCGAAAATCGCATTTCTCCCAGGGCTGCCTGTGCAATGTTAATGGCGATTCAACAGGAAGCACTCGCACGTGGGCTGAATTTAGCAGACTTGTTTCCCACGTCCGGGTTCGATCAACGGGGAACTTTGCACGCCAGACACATTCCGACTGCCACTGTGATTAAAACTGGCACTCTCAACGATGTTAGTGCTTTAGCAGGAGTTATGCCCACACGCGATCGCGGTTTGGTTTGGTTTGCTATTATCAACCGCGGCCCCTACGTACCAACTTTCCGGGCTGAACAAGACAAGCTGCTGCAACGTCTTTTACAGCAACTACAAATAGTTCAGAGTGTTCCTCCTGTCCTCACTCCCCACTCACCCATCAATTCTGTGCCGCGACTGGGTGCAGCTAGTCGTAATGAAGTTTTGTTTAAGAGTTAGTTAATAGAATTAAGTCAAGTACTCCGCACCGTGCTGATGAGCTGTTGTCCGTCCGGTGCGGCAAAGCGTTAGCTATTTGCTGTGCCGTTTGGTTGCTTACAAAGATCGGTTGATTATGACTCAATACGGTTCAGTTAAGGTTTTGATCCCCCCTAACCCCCCTTGAAAAGTATCGAAAAAAGCAAATGCTCTCTAGGCAAATTTGAAACTCAAGTCTACACACTCAGCTCAGAGACTCTGACAACTAACGGGTCGGTTCACCCGCCGCCCTTAGCCTTGAATGCTCAACAAGTAACCTCTCGGCGGTCGGGTGCAACCGAATTGTTAGACCGCCGCCTCACCGCCATCATCTGCTGCTTGCATTTGCTTCAAAACGGCTGCTTGAATCTTAGCGTCAAAGTCAGGATCATCTACAGTCGTAATAACGTTGCGTGGGCGATTACTAAGCCTATCCAAATAGGCTCGAAGAGCCACCTTATCCTCACGATGTCTGAGAAAGTGTTGTCTTAACTCCTGATCTGACATAGCAGCATAGTTAACTTGACTCATCAGAAAACCTCTCCACTTGGCGTAATCTGGAATTCTAGATTTTCAGTATTTCCAGCCAAAACGTACAGATTATTTGTTCGGTCGTCAATGCAGACGAGATGTACAGGCTGAAGCATAATATACGTTAGCCAATAGCTAAGACGATATAAACCTCTCAATTGCGCATCAGTAGGCATTTATGTTGGTCACTCCACACACCTTTGATTCTAGCATTCGCCTTGTGAACACTAGAATCAATGAGAGATTTAACGATCCGTATCATAAATTGGCTGCCAACACAGCGTTTAACACTTGCCCATTATTAGGCTACCCACCCAGTGCAGTGACCCGTGCTGCAAGTGTTGCCAAGCTAACTGCAATACCTTGCACATCTTCGGCTTGTTTTTGTTGCAAGCTCGATAATTGTTGTTGAAGGTTGTTAACTTGCTGCTGAAGCGTGTTAACTCTGTTCTCCAAAGATTGCACACGTCCCACGAGTCCTTCTACTGCCTGTACCCTTCCCGCGAGTCCTTCTATTGCTTGTATGCGTCCCGCGAGTCCATTAATGTTAGTTCCTTGAACAGTCAGAGAACCTGTAATATCAACGTTTCCTTGAAATACTGCTGCTATACCATTACTAAAAGCTACTAACCCCACACCAGTGTTGCTTACAGCCTTCACCCCAACACCAGCACCCTTGTGCTCACCCCACACGCCCGCAGGTCCATTCTCGATACCAGCAGTTTCACCATACACGCCTACCCATTTCGTGCTTTTGCCAATTACGCCAGAGCCATTTTCTGCTTCTCCCAGCACACCTGGTCCTTCTACTCCCTTATGTATCCCATGAACAGCAGGGTTAAATCTCGCCTTGCTCTCACCCCGTACTCCAGCACCTGTGTCATTCGCCCCGAAAACTCCAGCACCACCTATCGTGCTTTGACTAATTCCCTCGACTCCGTTCCAGTTTTTGCCAACTCCTCTAACACCAACAGAGTCACCTTGACCGACAATGCCTATCGTCCTTTCTCCTGCCGAAGCCGTTCCAATGATGGCAACACTATCATTTCCTGTAGCTGTTTCGTTTATAGCCATCTGAATTTCTCCTCCACGTTGTTGATTGACCGCGCGTCTAACTATTTATTATACGGAATTTTTCCGTATATCTCCCTAGAACGGGATCAAAAGCCGAAACTTTCTGTATATTTCCCCATAAGAGGTGCGAAAGCCGAAACTTTCTGTATATCTGCCCATAAACGGGATAAAAAGCCGAATTTTTCTACATAAAATCTCATACTAAATGCGAAAACCCAAGCGTAAATATTTTCTCTTGGGTTTGCAATTGCAACGTGGCGATCGCCTGCTTTATTTTTGGTTTACTCTTAACTATTGACTCTTGATTTTTTCCTGCGGAACAATCTCTGTCACCACTCTATTTTGAGAATTACCGCCACTAACAACTATATTTTCTGTTTGGATATTACCGACAGCTTTTTCACCAGTAAAAGTCATTGGCGGATCGGCTTGTTTATAAACCACATCACCTTGGGCTTCCATTAACTTTTTGTCAAGATACCAAGTTAATGTTTTTGATTTGAGGGACTGGCGTTTTTGCCCAACACCGTTGACATTACCTGTTAAATAAACAGTTTTTTGTGGTATCTTCAATTCACCTTTATTTGCAGTCACTATCACATTCTCGGCACGATGAAACACACGCACAGGAGCATTTGTGGTAACAATTTCTGTGTTCAAGTTCCAACTCATGGAGTTGCTAGCAATCTGCATAGGTGGTTCTAGCAATTCTATTTGGGCATTTTTGGTGATAGTGGCAATTTTAGTTTTCAAGTTAACTTCCGCAGCTTCTCCTTTACCACGGTCAGTAATTTGATTATTTTTATAACGGTCAATTTGTACCGGGCGATCGGCAATTAATTTCTCGTCTTTAATCTGCCAAACTAAGTGTTCTGTTCGTACTTGCAATGGCGGATCGGCAGAGTTTGCAACTACCCCCCCAGAAAAATCTATGCGTTGAGTTCGGGTTTTCACTCGTGCTTCTCTTGCCACTGCTTTTAGTTGTTTGTGAGTACCGTTGAGTTGGTTGCGGACTATCAATAAATCTTCTTGAGGACGCCATTCCAATTCGTTGCCGCGCAACACTGTACCACTTTTAGGGTCTGTAGCAATGATTTTTCCCTTCAGAAATAATTGCTTACCATCTTGTTCGATATCTGCCTGTTCTGCCTGTACTTGGTAGACTATTTTGCCGTCTTGGTACAGTTCACCATATGGATTTTCAACCTGACCAATTTGTCTTTCTTGGGTGTATTTTGCCTGTTTCCCCCTAACTTTCCAAATTGGTCGCCCGACTTCATCTGCCTGTTCCAGGGTGACATCAAAGAAAGTTAATTTGCTCTCTGAGTCTTGGGGAGTTTCAACAGGTGATTTATTCAATGTGCGAGTACCCCCACAGGCAGCTAGCCCAATTATCAGGAGGAAGGTAAGAGGCAAAATCTGGAAGGAGTGGGGAAGTGGGGGAGTGGGAGAGTGAAGGAGTGGGGAAGTGGAGGAGTGGGAGAAATCTTTTTTTCTACTTCTCCCCCTCTCCCTATCTCCCCATCTCCCCATCTTCTTCGATTGCTGCTTCATTCCGGAATTTCCAAATGTCCCTCAGTATCTCTGGGTTGGTCTAAAAAATCTATACCGGCCAGGGGTCGATACGGATAGGTTTGGCGTGGAGTTTTTTGGATATCTTCTTTGATGGCTTCTAAATCTATATAGCGATCGCTCACATTGATTAAGCTGTCACTGGTCATCGAACGCAAACTCACTACTTCTACTCGCACACCACGATAGCTAACTGAATTCACTGCATATGCTAGATCGCCATCGCCACTGACTAACACTGCTGTATCATAGGAATCCACCAAAGCCATCATATCCACGGCAATTTCTACATCTAAGTTAGCCTTTTTTGAGCCATCTGGCAGTTGTACCAAATCTTTTGCTATAACTCTATAACCGTTGCGGCGCATCCAAAGTAAAAAACCCTGTTGCTTCTCATTTGTCCGGTCTACACCAGTATAAAAGAAAGCACGCAATAGTCTGGAGCCGCCTGTCAATCTACACAGTAACTTGGTGTAATCTATTTCGATACCTAATTGTAATGCTGCATAAAATAAATTTGAGCCATCAATAAATATGGCAACACGACCTCGATTCTCTAAAACTTGCTCTGGCGTGAAGATCGAGTCGTTTTCCAGATGATTTAACATTGTTGTCATGCCTCATTTTTTATCAAAGAAATAATTGATACTTGATTTTTGAGATTTACATACAAGATAGAAGGACTTATGATAATCTTTGGGGCTAATCAAATCAGCCCCGATCAAGTGAAAAAATCAAAGATTGAAAAGAACTAGCTAATGTTATTTAGATGGTTCTATGCGTTTAAAAACTGGACGGGGTTCAGCCAATTTTTGTTTATTAGTTAGTACTCCCCATGTACCATGAATGTCAAAGGGAGCAGCGATCGCAGTTTGTGCTTGATTATTAAAGTCGATGTCAAAGCCCATTTGCTGGTAGATATCGCTACTGATATTCGGAATCACCGGAGACAAGAGATAAGCTGCTAACCTCACTGATTCCAAGACAGTGTACAATACTTGTTCTGTTGCCTGTTGCTGCCCTTGTTTATATAAAGACCAAGGAGCTTGTTCATCAATAAACTTGTTACTGGCGCGCACCAGATTCAGTATTGCCTCGCAGGCTTGATTGAAGGCTAGCGCTTCATAAGCATTTTTTACTTGTTCCCCTAGACGTAAACCAGTTGATTTCAAAGGACTGTCGATCGGAATATCTTCATTTGTAATTGAGGGCACATTGCCAGCGCAGTATTTTTTCACCATGTTCAAAGTACGATTGAGCAAATTTCCTAAGTCGTTTGCCAAATCTGCATTTAGAACATTAATGAATCTAACTTCATTAAAGTCGCCATCCTTGCCAAATTCGATTTCCTTAAGGAAGTAATAACGAACGGCATCTGCACCATAATTTGCAATCAGTGCAACGGGATCGAGAGTATTACCAAGGCTTTTACCCATTTTCTGACCATCTTTGGTTAAAAAGCCGTGTCCAAATACTCTTTCTGGTAGAGGCAACCCAGCTGACATCAGCATTGCTGGCCAGTAAACTGCATGAAAGCGTAAGATATCCTTACCAATTAAATGCAAGTTAATCGGCCACCATTTTACTAGGGCGTTTTCTAAAGTCGGTTCCGCATCTTCTGCCAGCAAAGCCGTCACATAACCTAGCAGTGCATCAAACCAAACATAAAGAGTATGATTGGGATCGGTTGGGACTGGAAAACCCCAATCTACATTCACCCGTGAAATTGAAAAGTCTTGCAATCCCTGTTTAACAAAGTTTAGGACTTCATTGCGGCGGCTTTCTGGTTGGATAAAATCCGGTTGAGATTGGTAGAGTGCTTCGAGTTGAGTTTGATATTTAGATAAGCGAAAAAAGTAGTTTTGTTCGTCTCGCCACTCTGCTTCTTTGTTCGGATGAAGAGGACAGCGGTGTCCTTCTAGCAGTTCTCGTTCTTCTTTGAATTCTTCGCAAGAAACGCAATACCAGCCTTTTTGTTGCCCCTGGTAGATATCACCTTTTTCCCAAACTCGCTGGAAGAATTCTTTGACAATCCTTTCGTGGCGGGGATCGCTAGTCCGGATAAAGCGATCGTACTTGATATTTAGCAACTGCCACAAGGAAACAAAGCCAGCAGACATTTCATCACAAAAAGTTTTTGGTGGCAAGCCTTTGCTTTCAGCAGTCCGCTGAATTTTTTGTCCGTGCTCATCTGTACCTGTCACCAGCAGTACCGGACGTCCCAACAGTCTCTGGAAGCGTGCCAGCACATCTGCTGCGATCGTTGTATACGCACTGCCGATGTGGGGTAAATCGTTTACGTAATATAGCGGTGTTGTGAGTGCAAATGTTTTTTCTGTTTTATCCACTAGATTCATGCACAATAAAAAACAACTTGTTAAAACAATTTTCCTATCTTACTTTTTTGGCTAAAACCACGCAATTATATAATATAACCATCATATTTTCAAGTTACATTATAATATTAGCAAATTTATCCAGTTCAGTATTGGTTTTGAAGAGGTACAATTTCAGTTAATTTCTGCCAAAAAGGTATAAACTCGCAGCTATTAATCTTCTGTAAAACCTTTTTGTTTAATTGATTGTGACAATAAAAATACCTAATAGCTAGAGAGAGCAAGGGAAAAGGAATTTCACTTCTACATGGTATGCAATTGCTCATGGGTTTTCTATCAAAACACAGCATAAAGAGAAAATGCTAATAATGTTTATTTCATCTATTTCCAGCGGTAAATCAATTTTGTTGATGACAAGCTGTGATGAAAATATAGATTCAATCAAAGACGGCACAATACAGCAGGATAAAACCTAAGAGATTTCCATACTTTCATTGTCAGAATTTCTATCTTGAATGAAAATGGAGTGTGGCACATTCTATACCTCTACTTCGTGCAGGAGTGAAGATGAGAGGTTATCGGGAAGATGGATTGGCATAGCTTGTGATGTAATGAAATAACATGAGCTATTGTCCGAGCAAAGATTTTACTAAGCTTGTAGATAAAGATATTTCTACCTTAAGGAAGTCCCCACTTTGGTAAAGAAATGTAAGAATCATGTATAGAAAAACACCTAAATCTATGGAAAAGTTATATTGAAGAGTTATGAGTGTAAACAGCCCTCTGAATTTTTCTCGCTGTTTGTTGGCGGCACTCTCGACACAAATGTTTCGTTACTATGAGGATCGCATTCCCCAAGACGCTAGTGTGTTAGTAGTAAGCAATCACCGCAGTTTCATGGATGCACCCATTTTAATGTCAGCGCTATCCAGTCCAATTCGGTTTGCTTGTCATCACTACATGGGGCAAGTGCCAGTAATGCGAGAAATAGTCACGGGGTTGGGATGCTTTCCCCTAGAGGCGAACCAACAACGTCAGCAAAGCTTTTTTAAGCGAGCACAACAACTGTTGCAATCAAAGCAATTAGTAGGAGTGTTTCCGGAAGGAACAGAACCAATGGTGAAATTTACCCAGCCCAATAGGATGGGTGAGTTTCAACGAGGATTTGCTCATCTGGCATTACGAACCAATGTCAAAGATTTGGCAATTTTGCCAGTTGCGATCGCCTCCCTAGAAGAAGTTAACACATCTGCTGTACCCTTAAGACTATTGAGCTTGTTTGACCCTTCAGAACCTCTATTTAATCAACCCGGTTTCCATCCCTTGGTCATATACAATCGTGTTGCGGTGCTAATTGGTCGCCCTTACTGGATTACACCCCAACACCAACAACAATACCAGGGCAAACATGCGAAAACTGTTGTGGTTGAACTAACAGAACACTGTCGCAATGAAATAGCCAACTTGCTGCGTGAAGGATGTTATTAATTAAGTCCAAAGTCAAAAAGTCAAGAGTCAAAAGTTTTTGACCCTTGACCCTTGACCCTTGACCCTTGACCCTTGACCAATGACCATCCTAAAAGTAGAGCTAAAGCCTTGTTTCCTCGCTCCCAGACGTCTCCAGCCAGAATATCCCTTGTTTGTATACTTGCCCGGGATGGATGGTACTGGTCAACTTTTGCGAACTCAAACAGTGGGATTAGAAGCTGGTTTTGATGTTCGATGTCTGGCAATTCCACGAGAGGATCTGACTAGTTGGGAAGTGCTGACTAATAATGTACTAGACTTGATTCATACCGAATTGGAAAAAAGTTCCCAGCGACCAGTTTACTTATGTGGTGAATCTTTTGGAGGTTGTTTAGCTCAAAAAGTAGCAGCAGCAGCACCACAGTTATTTAAGCGAATTATTCTCATCAATCCTGCTTCTAGCTTTCACCTTCGTCCTTTGTACGAATGGGCATCGCAATTTTCTTACTTAGTGCCATCATGCTTTTTTGACATTGGTGCGTTGGGGTTGTTGCCATTTTTAGCCTCACTATCGCGGATTTCTAGAAGCGATCGCCAAGAACTTTTGCGAACTATGCGTTCTGTACCAGCAGAAACAGTACTTTGGCGATTGTCTTTAATTAGAGAATTTCATATTGATGAACAACAGTTGCGTCAGTTAACTCAACCTGTTTTGCTAGTTGCCAGCATCCTAGACCGACTGTTGCCTTCTCTTAGTGAAGCAGAACGATTAGCTAATATTTTGCCGAACGCCAAAATGGTGGTATTACCCGAAAGTGGACACGCCTGCTTGTTGGAAACAGATATTAATCTCTACGAAATCATGAAATCTAACAATTTCCTGAAAACTAGTGCTGAAGCAGTTAAGGCGATAGAGGTTAGGGATAGAGTAAGGTGAAGGGCGATCGCATTTCTCAGTAAATGTAAGTATTAAGTAGATAAAATGTCATATATTTGACAAAAAACATCAATAATGTACTTGGTAAGCCCATGTAACATTACACGGCGTTGCTGAATCAAGATATGAATTTACAATTCACGGGTATGTAGAGACGTAGCATTGCTACGTCTCTACAATGATTTGGCATCGAACTACAAAAATGTATGCACACATAATTCAT
>NZ_JACAEU010000159.1:0-56141 GCF_013388695.1 Fischerella sp. | reverse complement strand
ATGAATTATGTTTGCATACATTTTTGTAGCTCGATGCCAAATCATTGTAGAGACGTAGCAATGCTACGTCTGGTCATACCCGTGAATTGTAAATTCATATCTTGATTCAGCAACGCCCCTTTAACACCTAAGCTTTGAAAAATCTGGTTTTTATTTATCACTTTTCCCTGCTTGTTTTCCTGTCCACTGCTCCCAACGTATAATTCCGCGACTGACTAATTCCGGGTTCTCATCTCCTATAAAACAGATACGCCCCAATCTTTCACAAGCAATGAGAATTTCACCATTTCCCATGAACGGAGCAATCACAAATTTATCTTGGTAACTTGTGTATAGATTAATGAGGTAATTGACTATTCCCTCTACGCCTTCAATATTGATTGGTGTTTGAGGTTTAGATATTGCTTGGCGAGAAAAAATGCCTACATACAAATTGTCAATTACAAATTCATATTGAAATGGCATCCGAGTTCGGCTGCAAAATTCATAAACATTGCCCTGGGAACGCATTACAGCAACAATCCGCGCCTCGTCGATTAAATAATCATGATTCCAGGTTGGTGATAGGGTAGCGATCGCCAAAGCCGCATTCGAGGGCAACAGTTCCCTGAATTCTTGACTGCTAGTATCGCTACAATAAACTAAGTGCCTACCAAGCATCAATTCGTCACCGACTTTGACTCTCGGTTCTTTGACATTAACAGTTGCTTTCTTAACGGGTTGTTCTGCTTGCAGCGATACTTTCTTAACAGCTGACTTTGCTTGTTTTTGTGCCATAGCACTTTTGAAAGCTAACAACTGTAGCTCTTTTTGCTTGGTTCGTGCTTCTTTTGCCAAGGTAGCTTGCCGTTCGGCTTCTTGTTGCTCTCCTTTGGCTTTGGCTAGTTGTGCAGCCTTTTCTGCTTCTTCTGCCAAGAGACGTTCTTGAGTTGCAGTTCTGGCTATCTCTAATTGAGTTGTCGTACTTTTAGCCAGTGGTGTTTCTTTAATTATCTGTTTAACTTCTGGGTGAATTGCTTTAGCTATCTGTAAGCCTTGCTGCAAAGTACGTTCAGAGTAGCCAGCTTTTTTTGCCATTTCCCGAGTAGTCTTGGCAGGTGGTGCAATGGTTGCACTACCTTGGAGAGTGTATTGGTTATCTCCTGCTTTCGCCCTCAATCCCATACGCTGAAGAATTTGCTCCCGTTCTAACCACAGTTCATGACGCTCTAGGGGTTCTAACTCGTTGCGGATCAAATTCTCGTCAATCTCGGCTAGGCGAGCTTGCTCAGTATATTCATAATTAACAATATTGCACTCAATTTCTTGTAAATCCAGCATTTGACAGGCTGTCAGACGGTGCAGCCCAGCAATCAAGTTATAATTCTGGTCTATTGTAATGGGATTCAGTAGCCCATTAGCTTGAATAGATTCTTTTAAATCCTTAACTTTTTCGCCATTTAATGGACGACGGTTCACACCAATTTTAATTTTGTCTATAGGTATTCTAGGCATAATTACTATTTTTTGTGTCGTCAGTGAAAATACCAACAAGACGATAAACCCAATATTATTTCACCAGTATTATCAAAAACGTGAAATTTTTGAGAAATCTGATGAGAATGTCTTATGATTCATGGTCAAGAAGTAACAGTCAATCAACAGTATTTATTTACCTAGTAGCTCTACGAAGTAAATCGCTATCAAAAAGTTCCCCATCTCAACTTTGATCTGATAACAAAAACTGATTGTTTGCACTCATGCCCAAGTAAGAAGGGCGGTAGTCGCGACAAGGGAAGGCAGAAGTTGTGGCTCTTGACGTTTGCCTTTCAAGACACGGTACTGGTAGCGTAAAGGGGATTGGGGATTGGGAATTGGAAATTGGTTTTCTTACCGATGCCCCATGCCCTTTGCCCTATGCTCCACAATCCCCAGTAAAGAGTACCCAGTCCCGGAGCGGCATTCCCTGCCCACCAACGAATACGTATGGTGGGCATTGCTGAATCAAGATATGAATTTACAATTCACGGGTATGTAGAGACGTAGCATTGCTACGTCTCTACAAAAATGTATGCAAACATAATTCATGACCAAATTCAGCAACGCCGTATGGTGAGGGACTCCTTGCCGCGACCAGTTGATAAAAGTATTTTCATACAATTAAAAGTAGGTTTTGAAACTGAAGCTCAATCTGTAAATTAGACAAATAAAATTTTTTGTAATTTTTGCAACTTTTTAACTATTTTTTATGGATTTTATTGAAATGCTAGCAGTTAAGAATCTTTTTTTTGCGTGTAATGTTCACACTATATATAGTGTCAGCAGCAGCTATGCTGAGAAATATTATTTAGCTTGACAACATCAAACTTTTTTGCCATACTGGAAAGCAAGTTTTTTGATGCCAACATTATCGTCGCTTCGTTGTGTTTTAGTTCTTCCAGAACTGAAGTCTTCTAGTTAATTTTACATCGCTTTGGGAATATTTTTGCTGATGTTTACTGAGAGCAAAGTGCAGAATATTTTGGTACAAAACCACCATAGTTTTTGCAGTTAATTTGTTTGTACCAATACAGCATTTATAACTCCTTTTTGATTAAGTGGGAGACTAGAAGTTTCAGTTACATAAACTAAGTTCGCGCATAATGGCACTGGAGAAAAGGAGATACAAATTTCTCTTCGTGTCTTGGTGTCTTGGTGGTTCAAAAAATTTTTAACCACCAAGATAAATACAAGTATTTTTCGTGTTGAATTTTAGTAGTTTGCTGTTTTTCGTTTGAACCAATCACTGTATCGGCGCAAGGTTTTGCGCTTCTACCAACAACCCTCCGGGTTCGCCAACAGCGAGTGGGGGAGACCCCCTTTGGAGCGCGCTGGCTCACCATCAACAATCAACTAAAAACCAACAACAATATGACAACAGACAAGAAAAGCCTATTTTTCGGAAAACCCGTAGCTAGGTGGGGAATTTTTTTGGCAGTTTCTATTGCTTTAGCTACCGGATTGGTATCTTTTTTCAGTTTGTTAATGTTTCGCTCTCCTGTTCAAACTCAACAGCAAAAGGCTGTTAAAACTACGCCAGCGAGAGTTGCAGTCACAGCTTTAGGACGGATAGTGCCTGATGGGGAAGTGACTCAGTTGTCTGCTCCCAGTTCACTGACTGGTGTGCGAGTGGAAAAACTTTTAGTCAAGGAAAGAGAGCAGGTAAAAGCAGGGCAAATAGTAGCATTGCTGGAAGGATATGCTCGTTCTCTAGCAGCTGTACAACAGGCTGTAGACAATGTTCAAGTTGCTCAAGCTAAACTGGCACAGGTGAAAGCTGGGGCGAAAACAGGTGATATTAATGCCCAAAAAGCAGCGATCGCCCAAGTAGAGTCGCAATTACAAGGAGAAGTAAATGCACAAAAAGCAGCGATCGCCAGCCTCCAGGCGCAAGTAAATAATGCCCAAACCGAGAACGCCCGGTATCAACAGCTATACAAAGAAGGTGCGGTTTCTGCGTCTACAGCAGCTAGTAAATCCTTGCAACTAGAGACACTGCAACAGCAGCTTACCGAAGCCAAAGCTACCCTTAGCCGTACAGTAGACACTCTCCAAGAGCAACTGAGAGAGGCAAAAGCCAAACTCGGGAGTATTAAAGAGGTACGTCCAACAGATGTACGCTTGGCAGAAGCCGAACTCAAAACAGCAATATCTGCTGTTAAACAAGCCAAAGCAGAACACGATTTAACTTATGTTAAATCTCCCATAGATGGAAAAGTTTTGAAAGTTCACGCCAAATCCGGAGAAGTAGTAGCCTCTACGGGAATTATTGAGGTAGGTAAAACCTCTCAAATGCACGTCATCGCAGAAGTTTATCAAACCGATATCCAGAAAGTACGTGTAGGTCAAAAAGCTATTATTACCAGTACAGCTTTTCCTGGAAAAAAATTGCAAGGAACAGTCAGCGAAATAGGTTTGCTAGTTGACAGACAGAACATCTTAAGCATTAATCCAGGAGCAGATACAGACCGCAGAGTAATTCAAGTGAAAATCCGCATCGATAACCCAGCAGATAGCCAACAAGTTGCTGGTTTAACCAACTTACAGGTAGATGTAGCTATCAAAATTTAGGTAATCCAGGCATCGTTAAATTACTCGCAAAACTACAATCCCAAAAGCTGGAATCATGGCGTTTAAAATTCCTTTGGCATGGCTGCAACTAGTCAGAAACAAAATTCGTTCTTTAGTAGCTGTAGCTGGCATAGGTTTTATTGTGATTTTGATGTTTATGCAACTTGGATTTCAAGACGCACTTTACTCTAGTGCTACCCAAGTGCATCGCAATCTCCAAGGTGATTTATTTTTAGTCAGTTCCCAATATAAATCTTTGACTGCAATTCAGAGCTTTTTTCGGACTCGATTGTATCAAGCCTTGGGGTTTAATGGTGTGGAATCAGTTAGTCCCATGTATTTGGGATTTGCCAAATTTAAGAACCCCGAAAACGGCGAGAAATATTCAATCTATGTGATTGGTTTTGAACCGGGTAGACCTGTGATGAGTTTGGCAGAAGTGGAGAAAAATATAGATAAAATTAAAATCCCCGATGTCGTGCTTTTTGACCGCAACTCTCGCCCAGAATTTGGCCCAGTTGCTCAGAAATTCGTTCAAGAAAATACCGAACAGATACTTGAAATATTTCCCTTTGATTCAT
This sequence comes from Fischerella sp., assembly GCF_013388695.1. Taxonomy (NCBI): domain Bacteria; kingdom Bacillati; phylum Cyanobacteriota; class Cyanophyceae; order Nostocales; family Hapalosiphonaceae; genus Fischerella; species Fischerella sp. The sequence continues at coordinate 51,471 of NZ_JACAEU010000159.1, read as the reverse complement.
TAAGAGGGTACAGAGTCAGAGTCGGTGGTTTATTTGGCTTGGGCCCATCCTTTGGCGTAGATGGCAACTTAATAGTCAGTGATACAACTTTCTTGAGGATATTTCCTAACAGTCGTCCTGCGGAAATGATAGATGTAGGTGTAATTAAACTTCAACCAGGAGCCAATCCTAAAAAGGTCTTGGAAGAACTCAAAGCCAACTTACCAGATGATGTGAAAATTTTTACTCACGAAGGATTTATTGATTTTGAGAAACAATATTGGGCTACCAGAACTCCTATTGGTTTCATCCTGAATCTTATGCTAACAATGGCATCAGTTGTTGGTATTGTGATTGTCTATCAAATTCTTTACAGTAATATTTCTACTCAACTAATCGCCTACGCCACATTAAAAGCTATAGGCTATGAAAATAACTACTTATTAAATGTTGTGTTTCAACAAGCTCTGATTCTGTCAGTATTAGGTTACATCCCAGGATTGATTATTTCCATATTCTTATATGAATTTGCTATGGAAGCAACCAAATTACCTATCATGATGAGCTTTCAGAATGCAGCAATTGTTCTCATATCAACGATACTAATGTGCATGACTTCGGGAGCATTGGCTATCAATAAACTCCGTTCTACAGATCCAGCAGATATTTTCTAATGCGTTGTTTGTTGATGGTTCATTGTTGTTTGGATAAAAACAACAAACAACCAACAACCAACAAACAACAAACAACAAACAACAACCAACAAATAACACAGAGTTAGCATGGATTTCCAAAATAAAACTCTTCTCATCACCGGAATTGGCGAATTTATTGGTTTACGTACTGCTGAACTTGCTATTGCAAAGGGGATGAAAGTTTGTGGATTGCAAAGTTCCACAGATAAAGCTAAAAAAGCGCAGAACTTGGGCGCTAAAGTCATGATTGGCAGCATCACCGATCCTGCTAATGCTGAATTAGCTTGTCAGGGAACAGACATAGTTATACACACAGATGAAATTGCCAAAGAAGGTGGTTCAATTGAAGAATTTCGTGAGGTAAATGTCGGCGGTAGCATTAACATAGCTAAAGCTGCTAAGACTGCTGGTGTTAAAACCTTCGTTTATATTTCCAGTGCTTTAGTTTACGGCTTCAACTATCCTAATCGTGTTACAGAAGACGGGCCGCTTTCAGGCGAGAATAATCCTTACTGTCAGACAAAAATAGAAGCTGAAAAAGCACTTTTACAACTGAATAACCCACCTAATTTTGGCGTTATTATTATTAGACCAGGTGATGTTTACGGCCCAGGTAGTATTCCTTGGATAGTTCGACCGCTATCATTAATGCGGCAAAAATTGTTTGCCTATGCTAACGATGGGCAGGGAGTTATCAATCACGTATATATCGACAACCTGATTGAAGCTATCTTTCTTGCCTTAGAAAAAGAAACCTACGGTGAAATTTTTAATATCACAGATGGGCAAGAAACTTCTTGGAAGGAGTATTTCATACGCTTGGCAGAAATGGCGGGTTTACCAGCACCATTTTCTCTGCCAAAAGATGAACTTAAATTATTTCTCAAGCTGCGTTATCAAGGGCAAAAACTTTTTCGCAAACAAGCCGATATTTTGCCGGAAGTCGTAGATTTTATGACTCGTCCCTATGCTTATTCAATTGAGAAAGCACGAAAAACCTTAAGTTATGAACCAACCATTAATTTAGAACAAGGAATGCAGCTGACACAAGAATGGCTGAAAAAAACGGACATCAAAAAAGTGATGAACTAAGTAAATGGTTAGTAGTTAGTGGATAGTGGTTAGTAGTCAATGTCCCCTACTAACCACTATCCACTAACCACTAACAAACAAATACATTTATTGATGGGAATGACAATGTTAGCTAAAGCCTCGAAGTTTATTTTGTTTTTTCTACCTACCATAGCAAGTATTGGTTTAGCTTGTACTGTTAAAGCAGAATCCAACACTACACTTACTGTAGTAGTAAATGGCATCAAAAGCCAAAATGGTCAGGTTTGCCTCAGAGTATTTTCTAGTGAAAAAGGGTTTCCTTTTAGTGATACCAGTGAAGTTAAAAGTGGCTGCACTAAGATTACAGGGAGCTCTATCAAAAAGCAGTTTGCTGGTTTGAAACCGGGAACTTATGCAGTTGCTGTTGTTGACGATCAAAACGGAGACTATATACTCAACAGAGATTTTTTAGGCATTCCTCAAGAAGGTTTTGGTATTTCCAATAACCCAACCGTGTCAGTTATAACTGGTGCACCAAAGTTTCGCGATGCAAGTTTTTCATTGAACAAAAACACAACAATCAAGATTGCAATGAAGTATGGACTCGATCCATAAACATTAGTCATTGGTCATTGGTCATTGGTCATTAGTCATTAGTCATTGTTTAGTAGGGGCGCAAAGCTTTGCGCCCGTACAGTGGTAAACAACCAACAAACAACAAGCAACAAATGACAAATGACAAAGAACAATTTTGTTAAAGGCTGGCTATCTTATCTCTCTTCCTTCTTCCTTAACAATGAAAGAATTGGCGATATTTCTGTGTAGACTTTTGATAGGCTGGCTGGTCATTCAAGTATCTATATTACTGGTATTTTTATGGGTATTGCGATCGCACCGCAAAAATTCCTTACCAGACGATCAGTTACCCAAAACAGCAGTCATTCTTTGTTTGCGGGGTGGCGATCCGTTTTTGCCTAATTGTTTGCGATCGCTCTTACAACAAAACTACCCGCAATACGATCTAAAGCTGATCGTCGATAACCGAGAAGATCCAGCTTGGCAAATTGCCACTGAGACTATAGCCTCTATAGGAGCAACTAACGTCCAAATTAGCCCTTTAACGATCAGGCGATACAACTGTAGCCTCAAATGCAGTTCCATCGTGCAAGCTGTCTCAGAATTGGATGATTCCTACAAAGCAGTTGCACTGGTAGATGCTGATGCAGTGGTTCATCCCAACTGGCTGCGCGAATTAGTCAGTCCTCTAACCGATGCTAAAGTTGGGGCGACTACTGGTAATCGTTGGTACTTACCCACAGGTAGATATTGGGGTTCATTGGTGCGATACTTCTGGAATGCCTCCGCAGTTGTGCAGATGTACCTGTATCGCATTCCTTGGGGTGGTACTTTGGCGCTGAAAACAGAAGTAATTCGCCAAACCGGATTGCTAGATAGATGGGCGCGAGCCTATTGTGAAGATACCATGATTCGCAACGTCCTAGCACAGCATGGGTTGCAGGTTAAGTTTGTACCATCTCTGCTGATTCTCAATCGCGAAGAGTGCGACTTACCCAGATTAATAGGCTGGACAAAGCGTCAACTACTTGCTTCTCGACTTTATCATCCCCAGTGGTGGGCTGTAATTGCTGATGCGCTGCAAACAGTACTGCTACCAAATTTACTTTTAATATTGTGTCTGGCGGCGTTATTTCAGCAAAAATGGGATGCGGCTACAGTTGCCTTTGCTGGTTTCGGCGGTTATATAGTGGCATTGCTATTAATGGCGATCGCTCTAGAAAAAGGAGTACAACCAATAATTCGCAACAATACAGGGACAATCACCAGATTGTCAATTACCACTGTAGTGAAAATGTTGCTTGGCATTCCCCTGACACACTGGGTTTATGCGTTTGTGATGGTATCGTCTGCGTGGATGCCAAAAATTAACTGGCGCGGCATTACTTATCAGATCAAAGGGCCTTGGAACATCCGGCTAGTCGAATATCGCCCTTATCAAATGTTAGACCAACCTGTTGATAGCAAAGTATCTCTTTGACATCTAGGTAGTTAGTAGTTAGTGGTTAGTGGTTAGTAGGGGCGGGTTTTGTTGATTATCTTTCGGTTCAAACCGACATTTTATCCTCTAAACCCGCCCGTACAGTGGTTGTTGGTTATTTCCAATGCCCAATACCCAATGCCCATCTCCCCAACTCTTTAAACAACTCCCTTGAACTATGAATAAACAACCTCTTCGCATTGCCCTGATTACAGGATTATATGCGCCATTCTTGACAGGGGTTTCAGTTGCAGTACACCAACGGGTGCGGTGGTTACTACAACAGGGACATGAAGTTTTTCTTGTTCACCCAGAAATCAACGACCAGTATCCCAAAGAGGTTGGTAGTCGTCCCATGCCAGGACTGGAAGAACTACAATCTTTCCCCAAATTTTCTTCTTACGCATTCCCTACCCAACCTCTGATATTCTACAAATCTCTTCCCCAACCATTACACTATCGCCATTGGAGTGATACCAAATTGTTGGAGGAATTCCAACCAGATATTGTGGTGGTTGAAGAAGCACCGCAAATGAGAGGATTTTATTCACTGTATTTGCAAGGTTACGGTCGTCCTGTGGGAGCTGAATACGCTAGAAAAACTAACACCCCAATCGTATCTCTGTTTCACACAGATATCGTAGCTTATATTCGATATTACATGGGAAATCAGTTTTTTAGCTTTATTCGTCCCATGCTGCCTATGTTAATTAAGCAGTTCAGTGAAACCTACGACTATAACTTCTTTCCTTCGCGAGAACAACTTGAGAAATACAAAAGTCTGAAATCCCAACGCAGTGAATATCTCCCCTATCAAGGAATAGATTGCCAAAAATTTAATCCTGCCAACATCTGTTACGATCCTATTCCTGGCGATCATCGTCCCACCCTCCTGTTTGTCGGACGCATTGCCCCGGAAAAAAGTGTCATTCAGCTTCTCGATATATATCCAATCATCGCTGCCCAAATACCTGATGTGCATCTAGTTATTGTTGGTAGCGGTCCCCAACAGGAAGAGATGCGCCAGCGCGCCGCCAAATTTGGATCGGGTGTTACAGTATGGGGTGAATCTCACGGAACAGAACTTTTGGGTTGGTATGCACGAGCCGATGTGTTTGTCAATCCATCCATTACCGAAAACTTCTGCACCTCCAACAACGAAGCCTTAGCTTCTGGAACTCCTGTAGTTGCAGTCAAAGCACCTTCAACCTCAGAACAGGTATTCCCCGATCGCAACGGCTTTTTAGCCGAACCCAACAATCCTTGGGATTTTGCCAACAAAGTGATTCAAATTTTAGAAAATCCCGACCTCAAAGAAGAAATGTCCATGCAAGCCCGCTTTTCCGTACTCGAATATGATTGGTCAGTATGTATGGAAAAGTTTGAAGAGAAACTATATCAAATAGTTGAAAAATCAAAAGATTTGGCAGCAACACCGATTTAATAATTGGTAGTAACGCACCGCCCATTATATTTTGCTTGGTGTCTTAGTGCCTTGGTGGTGAAAAAGAATGTCTTTTTAAACCACAAAGACACTAAGACACAAAGGTTAAGTATTCATATCTTGAACAATCCGTATTGTTTCCACGTCACTGTCCATACTTATTGCCATAAATCTATCACTTGTTCGTAGTAAGCGCTTTAGCGCTTGAATATTTCAGGCTTAAAGTCCTTACTACGAACTTCTTATAATTAATGTCACTTCATCCTTTCTAGCAAATGTTCTCCCACTCGCAAAGCATTTGCCATAATCGTTAGAGATGGATTCACAGCACTACTAGAGGGGAAAAAGCTACCATCGACAACATAAAGATTATCAACATCGTGAGTGCGGCAGTTGATATCAAGTACAGACTTTCTTGGATCTTCGCCAAAACGACAAGTACCACACTGATGTCCCACCTCTTTTAGAGTCAATTTTTGAGGAATAAAAAAAGAAAAATGTCCTTTTTGAGAGTGTAGTTTAATTGATTTCAGTACCGAAATCCAACGCTTAATTAAACGATTAAAAGCTTGTTCATTGTTATTTGTATATTCGAGAAAAATTTTATCACCTTTGACGCGCACGCGATTTTTGAGATCTGGTAAGTCTTCAGTCATTAACAACCATGAAACAGAATGATTTGCGATTGCCTCAGCAATAAGATCGGGTGTAAAAGGAGGTGCATATGCAGCGACTCTATTTGTAGTGATGTTACCTAACAGTTGTGCGCTTCCCATTGGATAAGGAAAATATTTTTCCCCCCAATAGAAATCATTGACAGCTAGAGTTTTGTGAAAAACTGTAGAATTTAATTTTGTAGACAAAGCCATGACCACGGCAAACTTATGAGCCATATAATTTCGTCCTACGAGATTAGAACTATTAGCTAATCCATTCGGGTGTTGATCATTAGCAGATTTGAGTAACAATACTGCTGAATTAATTGCACCACACGCAATAACAACAATATCTCCAGAAAAAATATGCTGTTTACCTGCGATTTCTGCTGTTACTCCAGTGACTTCGCAACCAGATGCACTTGTATGCAGTTGGAAAACTTTTGCTTGAGTAATTAAAGTTAGATTCTGATGAGCTATGGCTGGTCGCACACAGTTAACATCAGCATCAGCCTTAGCATTAATAAAACACGGAAAGCCATCACAAGTATCACAACGAATACAAGTACTTAAAAAACGATTAGCTTCATTAAGCTTAATACCAAGTGGCAGATAAAATGGATGTAAGCCTTTATCTTTTAAGGCATCGTGAATTTCTTGAATGTAAGGTTCGTGGCTGACTGCTGGGAACGGATAGTCTTCACTGATATGAGGTTCAGTAGGATCTAAACCTCGTTGACCGTGTACTTCATATAGTTTTTCTGCTTGAGTATAGTAGGGGGCAAAGTCCCGATACTTTAATGGCCATTCAGGAGATATACCATCTTTATGAAAAACTGTGTTGAAGTCATGGTCGCGAAATCTAAATAATGCACCGCCATAAAATTTAGTATTACCACCAACATAATAGTGCGTGACTGGACGAATTACTTTACCGTGTTTGTCATACCACACTTCTGCTGGGCGATAGCGCTCTTTTTGAAAAAGTTGCAGTGAATCCCAATTTGCTTTTTCTTTAGGTACAAAAGTACCTCGCTCTAGGACTAAAATTTTCTTCCCACTTGGGGCTAATTTATATGCCAGTGTTCCGCCACCAGCACCCGTACCAATGATGATGACATCATAATGACTATCAGCCATTTTTTCTCCGTTTGTTGAGTTAGTGGTGATTCACTAGGTGTGAGGAGAGAAGAAATAAGTTGAAGAATGAAATTAACGACTTATTAATTGGAGTAAATCTATGAAAAATGAAAAATCCAGACTTTTCAGTTGTGATTTTTGCTATTTTTGTGTAATATTTATGATTTTTATTAAAAAAACACAGTCTAGATATTAGAACTGTGTTATATATCAAAATACTTAGTTTTTGATTCTACTAAAATTGATTTCAGTTTGTAGTAAGTCCTACCTATCTATAGCACTAACTACAAACATCAAAAATCATTAGTTATGCAATCGTTTTTCGATACGCATTTGATTTTCTGCACAAGTTAGGTTCAGATTGGTCAAACCAATCCAACGGTAAATTGCATCTCCAAAATCGGGGAAAAGTTGTATATTGGAAAACAATAGCCTGGTAAGAAATCCATCAAGTAGAACTTCTCCTTTGTTATGTTTAATAGCTTGTAGCACTGCATGAGCCACAGCCTTTGGTTCAGAAATACGCGCCAATTTAGGTGCTGGCAAGCCAAACTTTAAAAACATTCCTGCTTTTGTGTATCCCGGGCAAACGACTGAAACCCCTACATTGGTATTAGTTAATTCCTGCCGTATCGCATCTGTCCACATAATTAAACCAGCTTTACTAGCTGAATAAATGCTGTTGTAAGGCGCTCCTTTTTTCCCAGAACCAGAGGCGATATTAACAATGTTACCGCTATTACGCTCTAGCATGCTTGGCAATACCAACCTAGCCAACTCCATCCCAGCTAGTAAATTAGTTATTAATATAGACTGGATATCCTTTTGGGAGTAATATTGAAAAGGTCGGTATTTTTCAATGGCAGCATTATTAATCAAAATATCAACTGCACCTGCAAGTTGATTAATCTGCTGCACAAGGATTGGTAATTCTTCCAATTTGCTGATATCAAATGGAATACTGATACCTTTACCACCTGCCAATTCGACCTCAGCACGTATTTGTTCCAGCCGATCTTGGGAACGAGAAACACAGACTACTGTTGCTTGTTCTTTTGCTAACGCACGGGCAATAAATACTCCAATACCACCGGAAGCACCAGTCAACAGTACTGTTTTACCTGCTATGTTTTTCATCATTACTTATGACTAATTAGGTGTTGTTGGTAGTTTCTAGGGGCGAAGTATTTGTATGGGTATCTTTCCATCAAAACGAAATATCTTCGTACAAATGCTTCGCCCGTACAGTGGTTAGCTGTTGATTTTTGTTGACTACTAACCACTAATTTTTACAGCTGTAGCTTCAAATTATGGTGCGTTAGGACGGTAGTCCGTAACGCACCCTACAGTTTTTGTTTTGTTTATTTGCAAACCGTCCAATTTGCACTTTTTTCGTTAAGACTGTCATGAGTTATTTGTCTTTAGTACGACAGCAAATATAAATAACAAATGACTACTGACTCATGACAAATAAATACAACGTTCCAAAAGACGGTTATTACTCTACTTCTTCCAGTAGATCTTTTACATCACTTATTAACCACGAACTTTGAGAGCAAATGCAATTAATAACATATCGAGTGTCTTCTTACGCTTGATTCCCTTAATGCTCTCAGTCCACTTATTGAATTTGACACTCGATACTAGATGCAGCAATGCTGCTGCATTTTTGTAGGGATTAATGGCTAATTTAATTTAATTAAAACACAAGTTTAATAATTTTCACGTTTTTTTAGGCAACATACAAAAATCTCTTCCCCATATGAAGGAAGGTAGTGTTATATACGTGTTAATTTAATTATCAAATTCTTGTTGGCAAGCGTTTTATTTTTGGCTTTTCAACACATCTTGAACACTAAGTAGATGGACGTAATTAAACATAAAGTGCTTATTTTTTGACAAGGGTGGGCGTCTCGCCCGCCCTATTTTTACTTTATTTATGTCTATCTACTTACCTGTTTAATCAATATATGGTAAGGATCTTAATCATTAACTTCCTTAAGTTGCGATCGCTGGTGAATGTTGTTGGTGTCTGTCAGTAACTGGTTGTGATTGCACAGGTAGTTCTCGATTTTAAGCTAAATGAGTGTGCGATTCGGAGTTAGAGTGTTAGTGCAAGATATTAAAATAAGAATTAGGATCAGCAAATGCGATCGCACTCCTCCCTTTAGAAAAACCTGCTCAAATCAGCAAGCGCCTTATTCAAATCTACTCACGTCGGACACCGTTTTTGGCTTGCATATTAGTAAATATTTATACAAAAACCCCTAACAATCAAACCCATCCAGCCGCACGCTAAGCGCAGATTTGAGTAACTTTTATGAAACCCAAACAAACAGTCAGAGGCGTGGCCTATGAAGCGAGAACGAAGAATGAGTTGGCGGCTCCCGATCTTAGTCAGCCTAGTAGCGATCGCTTTTGCTGGTTTTAGTGCGAATACGTTGGCTGACGATGGCAACCAAGAAAATCCCTTTACTAATAAGCCCAGCTTCATCCACGGAGAAATCATCAAAACCAGCTATGATGGTAGCAAAAATGACTTATTAACCGGTGGACTGGGGAAGAGTGGGTTAGCTGGTTCAGCTCCAACTTTCACCGACCCCAAAAACCCGACTGCCAGTGAATTGCGTACACTAGCGATTTACAATAACTATCGAGCGCTGGTTGACATAAGTGAGGGTGGGGGCTACGGTGTTCTTTACGGCCCCAACATAACGATCAACGGTAAAATTACTGATAACGAGGGTCTGATTGCTGGAGATGAGTTCCTAGCTTTCGCTGACAATGGCTCAGGTAGAGAAAACATCACTATGATGGTGCAGGTGCCCGCTACCTTCAACCCTCTTCTTGCTTGTATCATCACCGCTCCCTCCCCAGGATCGCGTGGTGTCTACGGTGCGATCGCAACGGCGGGTGAATGGGGACTCAAGCATGGCTGTGCTGTTGCATACACCGACAAGGGAACCGGCACTGGCGCTCACAACCTCCAAAATCATATGGTGAATTTAATTCAGGGCCAGCGCGTGGACGCCGATACCGCAGGCAAAAACTCAAACTTCACCACCATGCTTAAAGAACGCGATCGCCAGATCTTCAATGCTAAAACTCCAAACCGTTTTGCCTTCAAGCACGCTCATTCTCAGCTCAACCCAGAGAAGGACTGGGGCAAAAATGTGTTGCAGTCTATCGAATTTGCCTTTTTTGTGCTGAACAAAGAGTTTGGCGAGTCCATCGGCAATGGAAAGAATAAGAAGGTGCAGCCCAGCATTACCCCAGACAACACCATCGTTATTGCCTCCAGTGTGTCCAACGGAGGTGCTGCTTCAATACGGGCGGCAGAGCAGGATAAGCAAAGCCTCATAGATGGCGTGGCTGTTTCTGAACCCAACGTTAATCCAGTGTTCGATTCAGGATTTAGAATCGTCCAAGGTAATCGCAAACCAGTATTTGAACATAGCCGCAGCCTCTATGATTACACGACCATGCTCAACGTCTACCAAGGGTGTGTTAACCGCGACCCTGCACTGGCCGGTGTGCCGTTGAACATGACCCCTTCAGAACTCGGCCAGAACCGTTGTGTGTCCCTACACGAATTGGGTCTGCTGCAATCGACCACACCAGAAGAGCAGGCAACCGAAGCACAGCGGCTGATTAACGACTTTGGGCTTCTTCCCGAGCAAAACATTATCCAGCCATCGAACTGGTTTATTAGCGTGCCACAGGCACTTGCAGTTACTTACGCCAACGCCTATGCTCGGCAGCGGGTAGAGAACAATCTCTGTGACTACAGCTTTGGAGCCACTGATTTAATCACCGGTAAATCGGTGCCACTATCTGTTGAGACTGAGGTGAAACTGTTCAGCGTTAGCACTGGTATTCCGCCAACCCCGCTCATTGGGGGAGTGGACGTGATTAATAACGCCTCGGTCGGCGAACCCAAGCGGCAGCGCGAGTCGATATCGCCCTCTAGCCAGCGCCAAGACGAAAATTTGGACGGTGCGCTTTGTTTGCGCTCGCTTGCGACTGGTATTGATGTGATTACCAAAAACAAGCTTACAGGACAGATGAGGAGCATACATGCCAAACTCACCAGAGGAATTGAACAGGTTCGTGCCACCGGAAATCTTCACGGCATCCCAACCGTCATTGTTACCGGACGCAACGACCAGATTCTGCCACCGAATCATACTTCCCGCGCCTATTTTGGTCTCAACCAGCGTGTCGAAGGCGAAGCTAGTAACTTGCGCTACTACGAGGTTACTAACGCCCAGCACTTGGACACCTTGAACGCCTCTAGCGGCTTCGACAATCGCTTCATCCCCCTGCACTATTACTTGATCGAGGCGTTGGATTTAATGTTTGCTCACTTGACGAACGGTACACCCTTACCGCCAAATCAAGTTATCCACACAACACCGCGCGGTGGAACTGATGGATTGGCTTTGCCCATCAGCGATGCCAACTTGCCGCCGATTGCTGCAAATCCAGATGCTGAGGATTTGATCACCTTTACAGGTGATGCCGTCTTGATTCCAGAATGAGACTGTTTAGCTAAGAGGAACTCTTAAAAAAGTGCCCTTAGCATAGAGCCAACCCGGAAAGGGCTTGGCACGTCCCTAAGGTGAAGGAGGCCATGATGAGATTACAAGGTAAAACAGCCCTAATTACCGGCTCGCTGACTGGCATCGGTCGCGGCATTGCCTCAGCAATGGCGCAAGAAGGAGCGAATATTGTTCTCAATGGTATCAATACGCCCGAAGAAGCAGAAAATACCCGCCAAGAGTTGGAAAAGATGGGGCGAACAATTTTATATTACAAGGCCGATGTGGGTAATGTGCAGGAGGTGACGACGATGATTACCGATACACAAAAGAAACTAGGTAGCCTAGATATTCTAGTTAATAATGCCGGTATTCAGCATGTCGAGCCGATAGATACTTTCCCAATTGAGAAATGGGATGCGATTATTGCCACAAACCTGTCTTCAGCTTTTTATACTATCCGTGCCGTATTGCCATTTATGAAACAGAACAAATGGGGACGGATCATCAATATCGCTTCTGTACATGGTCTGGTAGCATCGGCTTACAAGTCAGCTTATGTGAGTGCTAAGCATGGACTAGTAGGGTTAACCAAGGCAGCAGCGCTAGATTTAGCCGAATTTGGCATTACCGTAAATGCCATCTGTCCTGGCTATGTTGATACTCCTTTGGTACGTCAGCAAATTTCCGAACAAGCGAAAGCCCACAATATGTCAGAGGATGAAGTGATTCCTAAAGTCCTGCTGGCGCATCATGCCATTAAGGAGTTTGTAACTGTAGAACAGATTGCAGCTATGACCATTTATCTATGCAGCGATGCCTGTAAAACTTTGACTGGAACAGCATTGCCGATTGATGCGGGTTGGTCGGCACAATAACAGCGATCGGCGTTTTAGCGGTGCTTAGTGGTGCGCCACACCAACGCGTGCAAGTGGTGAACTTCAGGGGCTACTCAGGGGCGGAGGAGAAAAATAACTTGTACAAATCTCTCCTCTGCACAAGCTGCTTTATCTAGTGTTTGGGTAGATATGAACCGCCAATAGCAAACAGAATAGAAAACTTCATCGGTGAGAATAGATAATTCCTCGGTATAGCATCTGCACTATACCGAGCGATCGCCTTACCGAGGAATTTGTCCAGAAACTTTTTGAATTTGCTCGGAAAAGTAACCTTCCTCATATTTTAATTGTTGCGCTACTTCTAGCCCTTTTTGAAAAGCTTTTAATGCTTGAGGATAGTCTTTGCGTTCTAAATTCATCTGTCCGATGAGGTCGTAGGCGTTCATCAAACCGTAAAAATTTGATGCTAATTGTTGAGACTGTACAAGAATTTCGCTAGCTTGCAGTGCATTGTTTATTTGTCCTTGAGAACGGTACAGTGCAATTAACTTTTGCAAAGCCTCACTTGCGCGTACGTACTGTTGCAATTGCCAAGCAGTTGTATAAGCTTGTTGATAGTTATTGAAAGCTTCTTGTAAAAGATTAGGATTTTCTCGCGCCAGAGATTCATAATCTGAGCCAATGGCTAGCTTTAAAGCTGGTAATGCAGTGAGATTGTTTTGTTTCTGGTAGATTTCTGCTAGCCGATTGCGTATGTTCACAGCTTGTTGGGGTTGTTTTGCTTGCTCGTAAATGTAAGCTAACTGTTGCAAGTATATTAGCTCATTCACACTATCGCCCCTAGCAGTAGCTAATTTCAATAATTCCTGATAAATAGCCGCAGCTTTGGGATAATCAAACCAACTCAGATGCACTTCTCCGATTGTCTGTAGGGTTTGTATTTCTTTGGCTGTGTCTTGTTGCTGTCGCACATTAGTTAAAACTTGCTCATATACTACCACCGCGTTTTGAGGCGATCGCACTTGTCGGTAAGCTTGTCCTAACGCTTGCAATAGTTCTAGATCGTTTGTTTTTTGGGATTGTGCCTGTTTTTGAATTGCTTGCAACCTTTGAGTAATATATTGTACCTCTGGGCGGTTGTTTTTTTGATAGGCGATCGCACCCACACGTCCTAGTGCTTGTACCTCTTTTAGCGAACCTAAGTAGCGACGCAACCGCAGTTCTCGGTTCCACGTATCAAATGCTCCCAACTCATCTCCCGCTTGCAACTTAGCCGCAGCTTCTTGATTTAACTGATCCAGTGCTGTCTCTAACTGTTGTAATTCACTCGCAGATAACGGCTGTTTTTTTGGATCGCGTGGTAATAGTGGATCGGGTGTGGTAGTCTCTAGCGGATTAGGGGGAAATTTATCTGGCTGTTGAGGCTTTTTAGTCTCTGCCAGCGTCAACGAATTGCAAAGTAGCCAAAATGTAGCAGTGGCAGTAATTGTCACACTTAATCGCTGTAACATCAATATTTTACCTTGTTAGTGGATAGTGGATAGTGGTTAGTGGATAGTGGGTAGTGGTAAATTATTTGGAACTACTAACTACTAACCACTAACTAATCCCAATATGACGATAGCCACTCAAAAATTCTCCTGCAAAACAAACATCTACAAGTTTTAAAATACTCGCAGACTCTTTAAAAGTAACTGGTGTATTGTCTGTAATGACTCATTCTACGGATATTGCCACTTTAGCCCGCTGGATGGCAGCAGATTTTAGCAATCAAGAACAAGCTTTTGAAAACCCGCCTTTTTATGCCCATATTCGGGTTTGTATGCGTCCTCTTCCTTTGGAAATGCTATCAGGAGTGAGTTTTTTTGTTGAACAAGCTTATGACTACACGCTTCACGATCCCTATCGCCTGCGGGTGTTAAAGTTGGTTAACGGAGGAAATCACATCGCCATTGAAAATTACTGTGTAAAAGAAGAACAGAGGTTTTACGGTGCGTCTCGTAACCTCGAACGCCTGAAAACTGTAAGCGTCGACGATTTGGAAAAACTACCAGGCTGCAACATGATTGTAGAGTGGACTGGTAACAGTTTCAAAGGCAAGGTAGAGCCAGGAAAAGGCTGTATAGTCTTTCGCAAAGGTCAAAAGACCTATCTTGATAGTGAATTTGAAATTGACGAAGAAAAATTTATCAGCCTGGATCGAGGACGCCACCCGGAAACCGATGAACATATCTGGGGATCTGTCGCTGGCCCATTTCACTTTGTCCGCTGGCAGAGTTTCGCCGATGAAGTGAGAATTTAAGAGGGAATGGGGAATGGTAAAAGAGTAAACAGATTTTTCTTTCCTTTCCCCCTTACCCTTTCACCTTTTCCCTTGAAATCTTTCACCGTACCCTTACACCTAGCTGTTTATCCCAGTGAAGTGGTTTGTCTGCTTTTGGCAGAGGAGATTCTGGAATTTGACCCACTGACACGCCATATTTCCAGTCTGGCGGACAGATAGCAATATAACGTGCATAACCTCCCAAGCCACCCCGGAATTTGGGATAGCCAATTGCCACCAAAGCGCCAGTTTCCGGCACTTTATCCAGATTTGCCACACCCTCTGCTTGGGTATATCCGTTATTTAACAGCCAATCTTCCCCTTCCAGAGTAGGCGTGCTATCTGTATCGAGGGGTTCGTGTCCGTGGAAAAGAATCTTGCGCTGGAGGTGCAAAAACTGCAAGGCTTCTAATTTTACCCCAGGAAACTTTTTTCTTTTAGTTAGTTCGGGGTTTGGCCATTGCTTAGACCAGTCAGAGCGAACAAACACAACCGAGCCTTCCGGAATTCTACCATGCTTGCGTTCCCAATCCTGAATATCCTTGACAGTGAGGTGATAATTAGGGTCACGAGCTACTTTGTCTTGAATGGGAATGACTACCAAAGGGCGAACAGCAAAGGTAGCAGGTAACTCATCAATAGCCGGATAGTCAGGGTTCCAGTGGGCGGGTGGATCTAGCTGGGTTCCGAGTTGATCGGTGGACAAATCGTAATGAGTTGCTTCAAAGCCATCTTTTTGGTAGGTGTATGGTTCACCCGTTTTTGGATTAATGGTGGGTGCAAACTTGGACGAACCAAAACCTGACCATACAGGAATTGTAGGAGCGATCGCATGAGTCAAGTCAACATATTTGGCTGATTTAAGCGATCGCTGATAGACTTGCCATAAGGGAGGCTCGCCTCTGGGTTGTGCTGCATCTACCGAAAGAACAACAACTGCGCTCAACAAACCTAATAAACAAACAATTATTGAGAAGGTTCTTTTGACTGGTTGACGAAAAAATCCATGTAAAATGCTGACTAGAAAAGAGTTGGCACGAGATCTAGCTTGGCTCATACAGAAATAAATTTTCAACTTTATGTAATAAGTAAAACAAAATCTTACTACAGCGATCGCGCCAAACTAGATATTTCCCTCTGAGGAACTCGAACCTCCCACGTAGACGGCGCTTTCTGCGAAGTAGTGAGGATTAAAAGCACTTCTTCTGATTCCCAATTTCTAGACTGTTCTCCCACCACAGAACTCATCACAGAAAAATTTGCGTTTTAGGAGTGCAATTCTATATAAAACTTTGGTAAGATAGAATCTCGCAAGTCTGGCGGCATAGCCAAGTGGTAAGGCAGAGGTCTGCAAAACCTCCATTCCCCGGTTCAAATCCGGGTGCCGCCTTTGAGAAATAACAAGCCTCAGAGCTATTACAGGAATGGGTTTTACTCATTCCTTAATTATTTTCTGGGGTAAATCAACCTCCAACTAACTGCTTTTTGCTTTGCCATTCTTTGCCATTTTTAGCCGTATCATGTCAAAAGTTGTCACAATTTTTGCTACAAAATGGACATTGATCGGAAGATACAGCAGGCGAATGAGCAACTTAAGAAGAAAGGGACAAGGGTAGTAATTTATAGGCGTGGTAATAAGTTGTGGCTTAGGGGAACGCTGCCACCCAAACCGCACATTAACAAAAACGAGGATTATTCACAATATGCATCGCTAGGAAGAAACGCGATCGCCTCAGACAAAGGCATACTGTACGCTGTTACCAAAGCTCACTTACTTACTGCTCAACTGCTAGCAGGCACTTTTAACTGGGACGAGTGGATTGATTTAGATAAAGTTGCTCCCACTAGAATTGAGGCGCGGCGGGTGGGGGATTGGTGTAACGAGTATGAGAAAGACTATTGGCAAAAAGTAAAGCGCACACCGGAGCGCGAGGTTAACTGGAACAAGGATCACGGTTTGGTATTTTCTAAACTGCCACAGGATGAGCAGTTAACTATTGAAGTGTTACTGGAATACATTCAAACCACAGAACCCGATAGCCGCTCAAGAAAACGGGCTTGTGATTACTGCTACAAATTGGCTGAATTTGCTGGACTAGAAGGGAGAGAGCAAATTCGCTCATGAACAGGTAATTACTCTTCAGCGTCCGCTGACCCGCGATCGCTTCCCAGCGATCAAGAGATTTTTAATTTCTGCAACAGTATTAAAGACCCTAGCTGGCGCTGGGTTGTGAGAATGCTTGCTACCTACGGACTCAGAAATTATGAACCATTCCGACTGGATTTACAAGATTTTCCCACAATTAGAGTGCTAAAAGGAAAAACTGGTAGACGGTTTGTGGTTCCCCTTTATCCTGAATGGGCTTCGGACTGGGAATTGCACAAAGTTTTTTTACCAAATATCAGTTTAGATCATCCCAATTCAAAAATCGGGACTAAGGTTTCAGGCTGGTTTTACGATAATAAAATTCCGTTCTCAGCGTACAATCTTAGACATAGTTATGCTCGTCGCTGTTTTGAATTCGATATTGCACCTGACAGAGCAGCTAAATTTATGGGGCATTCGCTTTCTGTGCATCTAAACGTATACAGAGCGTGGTTTGATGAATCAGTTTATTTGGCTGATTATCAAAGGGCGATCGCGAAACTTGATAGACCAAAACCACCTAGCTATTAATATCAATCAGGTTTTGCTTAATTAATGGTAAGTAGACTTTGATGATGCCATTTACACCACCTGTGCGGAAGTAATGCTTGCCTTGGATGTATTCACCATTGGCAATTCTTCGTCTTAAGGTTCTAGGGCTGTACCCCCTCCCTAGCTTGGCGTGTACCTCGTCTAGGGTAAATAAATCAGACTCATTGATGTCACCAGCTTTTAACTTGGACTTTGGCATATTTGCATCATCCGTAGGTAAAGCGCGGATGTTTTTATTTTTTAATCAGAGATCAAAATCTGAGTGATGGGGCTTTCAGACTTATTTGCTGGATAAACTCTCACAGGGATGATTTTGAAATCACTTTTTGTGAGCTTCAGAAAGCATTGGGATATGGGCGGGACAAGTTAAGGGCTATTGTGCAAAACGGCATTGAAGCCGGCTATATCATCAGACAACGTTTTAATAATGCCGCAACTGGACTTTTTGATTGGATATATGCAGCTTTTACAAACAAGGAAGAAGCAAAAGAATTCGCTCAAAGCATTATAAATCAACATTTTTTACCATCGACTGAAAACCCGTCTATGGATGGGGAACCATGCCCTGAAAATCCGGCGATGGTTGAACCATCGCCGGATAACCCGTCTATGGACACATATATAGATAAAGAAAACAAAAAAGAAGAAAAACAAAGTAGAGAAGATCCCCCTACCCCCACAGCCGATTTTCTGCTTGACGAAATTCAACAACAGCCCACTCCACAATTACTCGCTTCGTTGTCAAAAGAGCCAGAATCTCTGCACCAAAACGAAGATCCCTCATCTGTCCCAGTTGTGCCAAATTTGTTCGGCAAACCCGAATTATCGAACATCGTCTTATTTCCAGACGTGGCAGATCATTCATCGCGCGATGCTGCCAAGCGACAGAAATATCAACAACTTGATGCTGATGGTATCAAGCTCAAACAGCCAGAACTACGTGACTGGGCGGCTTTAGAAATTGGTCAATACGTCAAGACTTACCGTAAAAGCGGCTTTATCCTCACTGGCGGTAACGATGTCTCATGCGAGTTTGCTATTTATGTCGCCAAACAAAACTGCAAGAAGGGACAAGAACCAACCATCACACTCGGTTTCAACGCGATCAACAAGTGCGAAAACAATCCCCGTTGCTGGCAGAAGTTGGCAATTTGGGTGACGGAATGGCAACAGCAGCGTCAAACCGGACAGTCAGTGAATGTCGCTGCTGCCGTCAATCACCAACAGGAAATCCAACGCATTCGACAAGCTGCTAATACCAAATTTGAACTTTAGGAGGAATTGTGATTAGCCAATCGAAATTTGAAAACGGAATCACACTACTGCAAGCACACTTCAATCGCAAGTTATGCCCAAGCGCGATCGCCATTTGGCTAGAATATCTCAACGAGCATCTTGATGATGAGACATTTACGCTTGCGGTCAAAGAAGCAATTCTCTCGCTTGATTTCTTCCCCAGCGCTAAGAGACTCGTAGAATTCGCTACCACCAGCAATGAAGTTCAAGCGATCGCTGACTGGCAAGTCATTCTCGCTGCTGCCAGGACTTCTAATGAACAATGGCAACAAAAAATTCTCCAGCCTCTGTGTGAACGCGCTCATATTGCACTTGCGGCTATTGGCGGACTACAAGCAGTAGCGCTGGCTGAAGATTGGCAGTTGAACAAAAAAGAAAAGCAATTCCACACCGTTTACAACCAATCTCCTGCGGGTGTTAAATTTTTACCTCCTCCTCGTATACAGCCTTCAATTGTTGAGGTAATTGAGCCTGATAAACCGACTGCAAACATTAACCTGGAGACGAAATCACCATCTATCCGCCGGGTACTCGAAAATCTCAATCTGCGATCGCTGGGCTATGACATTCCAATTGAGCAAGTTTACGCCAATACCTTTGCTCGTTACGGTTGGGAGATTGATGAAAACCGCTTGAACTATTTTCTAGCGATGGACGCAGAAAGTAAACAGCAGATTTTAGCTAAATTCCAATTTGCAATGAAACATAAAAGCGAATGGCGCTCTGCTGTATCAATCTTTGACGAGATCAGTGGCTATCAGGCTCCACGTCCTGAGATTGATGCGAAGGCGATAGCTCGTGAGTGGTTAGAAGAGAGTGCTTGAAGATGGCAACCACAAAAACTAACCAATTCGCCACCTTAAGCGACAAACAGCTAAACATGGCCTGGAGCATTGCCCAATACGACGTACAAGCCGCTTATAGATATTGCACAATTATCGCTGCCAAAAACTTGATGAAATGTCCATTTTGTGGACAAGACTTTTCAAGGATTTATCAGCAACGACATGGGAGTTTAGCTTTGGCTTGCTTTAGATGCAGTCCGAGGAGGAAGTATGCAAGCCATTAGCTTATTTACTGGCATCGGTGGATTTGAAATTGCTAAGACCCCGTCCTTAAGGACGGGGATTATCCAGATGGTAGAAATTGACCCCGATGCACAGCAAGTCTTGCGATCGCACTTTCCCTACACCCCCATTCATCCAGATATCCGCACCTACAGCCCCGATGTCAACTGGAACTACACAACTGGACTTATTTTTGGTGGATTCCCTTGCAGCGGCACAAGCGCCGCCGGAGATAGAACAGGACTTGAACATCCCGAATCAAGTTTGTGGTGGGAGATGCACCGAATCATTACCACAGTTAAACCCCGTTTTATTCTCATCGAAAATCCAGAAGGTTTGCGACATCGAGGACTTACCGAAGTTATCTACTCCCTTGCCCAAGTCGGGTATGTGGGTGAATGGCAGTGTATTTCAGCAGCCCACCTTGGAGCGCCCCATCAAAGAGAAAGGTTGTTTATCATTGCCTACCCCGAATGCCTCTACGCCCAAAAACAGCCGCCCCTCTGGTCAGACCAAATGCGAGCAGTGGTTCAAAAACAACGGGCTATTAGCTCCTTCCCAGTGTTTGAGCAGCGAGATGATGGCGTTGCTTATGGGTTTCCCACCGGATTGGACAGCGTGCCTCTCTCAGTCTCCCAAGGTACACCAGGGAGAATCCGCAGCCGCTACCTGTACGGACGCTCAGTCGTGCCAGCCTGTGCAGCTGTTGCCTTTCACAGAATCAAGTTCCTTGAGCAGTGGTGGCGAGATGCGTAAAAAGTACGAGTACGTAAGTTTTGCTTGTGGGAATGTGATTGTTAAGCTTGTAAATGGTGAATTTAATTTCAGACGCGAACAATTGAAATGGATTTCCACAAAAGAACAAGCGCCGCAGTTTCATAATTTCCAAGAAGGCGATCGCGACGACGAAGGTCAATATGAGAAAGCAGCTAGTCATCCTGATAAAGAACTTATAGAGTTTGTAGTAGCGCGAGATAGAGGGCGTGAATTTATAGAGAGAATCAGGTCTAAAGCTGGTATGAATAACGTTACTTGGCCTATTATCAGCAAGGTGTGTCTAGGCAGTCTTCATGCTTTTGAAGAAATTAATCTAGCGGCTACAACGAAGTATCAAAAAGAGTTGGTTGAGAAGCTGCCTACTCTTATGGCCGATTACATCCTTGAAACAGGAGATATTACAGATATGCAGTGGCTTGACGAGACCTTCAAATCCAAAGTGGAGGCATTGTTAGAAGCAAAAAAGCAGCATCCGTACCATTCTAATGATTGGGTACGGAATCTGGAGACTGGTGAAATATGGCAAGTACGCAGTTTTGATGGTGAATGGTTATCGGTGAAGCAACAGAACAAGATTGCTTCGCTGCATAAATCGGAAGTTGAGTTAATTAAACGGGAAGCGGCTTGATGCGATTTGCTCAGAGTCTTTTGTACGGAGGAATGATTCTATGCCTACCCTAGAAGCCCTCAAACGCCGTCACCCTGAACACCAGCGCTACTGCGAATATTGGGAATTACTCACCGCCGTAGTTGAGGGCGGTGACTCGATGACGGACGACATGAAACGCAAGCTGCTACCCAACCCCGATGGTAGACCCGAAGCAGTGATGAAAGAAAGGGTGAGACTTGCTACCTACTGTAGTAAGATTACTCCTATTTTGTCCCGCTTCAACTCGGAACTTTTTAAAAACCCAGCTACACCGACTGGGAGTAATGACCCATTTTGGAGTGAGCAATTTTTCACAGGTGGCGCGCTACTAGATGGTGATGACGATGGTAGGGCCAGCTTTAACAGTTTTTTAATGCAAGCGATGATGACGGCGTTGACGACCGGAAAGGCGATCGCCCAAATTGACACCAAAAGAGCCAATGGTGCGGTAAATAAGGCGCAGCAACGAGAAGCAGGCGAACTCAACCCCTACGTCATCTTGCATCCCCGGTCAGCATTGTGGGATTGGGATTCGGGGAGGGATGGGTTTAATTTCGTCAAGCTGCATCAGTTTCGAATAGTGCGATCGCGTTGGGATTCACCACCCATCCCCGAACACGTTTTCACCATTTTCTACCGTGAAAATGGTGCAATTCTCACATCTAAATACGTGGTTCGCAAAATAGAACGCGATTCTAAACCGCTACTTCCAGAACCTTTCATTTCGCACTGTGCTGAACGTGATATATCCATAGAAGCAATTATGGAGAACGCGCCTATATTTAACGTGGGAGGTAGGTTTGAGTTTCCGGTGGTGACTCTCACTTTACCCAAAGCACTTTGGATGGCGGCACAGTTGTTTGATTGCCAAAAATCTTATTTCAACCAAACAGCGGCGCTCGAATATGCGCTCTACAGTAATAACTTTGCTATGCCAGTTATCACCGGGGTTGACGATGATGAAGACCCATTGCAGGGGCGGTTGATGGGTGACGGGTATTATCTGACCCTCAAGTCCGGACAGGGAATAACCACCTTTGAGCGCAGTGGTGCAAGTATTCAAACAGCAATCGGCTACCGCGCTGAAGTAAAACGAGATATTTACGATGTGCTGCAACAGATAGCGATGAGCGCGGCTGATGGTGCTTCAATTATTGCTCGCAGTGGTGAAAGTAAGGCGGAAGACAGGCGACCTGAAGAAATTTTACTGGAACGCTATGGACAGGTGGTGAAAGAGTTTATTGTGCAGGTATTAAAACCTGCTGCGATCGCACGAGGTGAAATCGTAGATTGGCAAGTAACTGGATATGATGAATTTCTTGGTTTTTCGATTACTGACTTACTAACTGATATGCAGGGCATCGCCGCCGTTAATATCCCCTCACCTACATTTAAAAAGGAAATTCAAAAGCACTTTGTAAAACGGGCAGCAAGAGCGTACGACCTTGAGCAGCACGCGGTACAAAAAGCACTTGAAGAAATTGATTCAGATACTAAAATTCCTTAGACATCCCTTGCCGTGGTTAAAACATTCTGTTTAACCCAGGTATAAACTAAGCTGCGTACTTGATTATAAGCTAGAGTCATTGTGCTTTGTTGGTCTTCCAAAGGTATAGGGATCTCATAGCGTAATCGCTTGATGGGCAATTTCCCCAGTGTCTTTGCCTCAATAGAAGCCCAGATATCTAAGGACACCTCCGCATGAGCGCCACCCTTCCAAACAAATTCTCGCAAAGCAATGTAAGCGCCTTCAAGTTGAAGACCAATTTCATCAATAGAAATATCTGTTTTTAAAGCCATATTCAAGAAAAAGTACAACGACTAAAAACAACACTGAATGTGCCTTGAGCATTGTTGCCATTTGTGTAATTTACACGAGCGTATGCTCCATAAACTTTTTGCTCAAAAAGCGTGATTCCCGCAGTGCAACTAATAGAATTTCCTATTTGTTTGAAACCACTAGTTGTGTGGCTTTGCTCTAAAACTAAAGTTCCAGGTTGATCAGTTTCAACCCAGCCCCTGATAGTTGAGTAACTGCTTAAAGCTTGAGTACTAGAAGTGTAATTGGCATTCGCACCCAAGGGTGTGGATGTTAGCTGAATGGTTGAATTGTTGGCATTATTTGTGGCAGCGACGCTACCAGAAGAAACAGTGACACTAGGGGTGTTATTGACTGCGACAGGAACAGATTGATTTTGTCCGCCGCCACCGCCTCGACCAGCCGTAATTTCGGCTGTAATTTCTTCAATATCTTGAACTACAATTGCATCTAGCTTTAAGTTTGTGTTAGATGCGGGTGCTGTACCTAAATTTTTGGCGCGAATGCGGATGAAATAATCTAAATTCGGGTCAGGAATTTGTCTGGTCAAAACAGCACTTGATAAGCCTCTGCCATTGCTTGAATTAGCATTTCTACTGTATAAATTCACTTCATCGGAATTAATTTCAAGCTCTGCAATTCCATAAGAAGAAGTGCTAAAACTTGTAGAAGAAATTGAGCCAGTGGAGTTATTATCGTTCGCACAGTTGAGTTTTGCTGTACCCGCCGAAGTGGCATCTAGTAAAATAGAGGCGCGATGATTGCCACTAGAATCTGCAATTTCTAAATAAAATTCTTGGTTGACTATTCGCTGTGAAAGAGTGAATATAAATAGTACTCTAAAGGGAATTTTAAAACTTAAAGTGCTGGTAATAATCGTTTCTGCATTCGCCGTTGTTCCAGCAGCAATTGTCAATTCAGAGGCACTTACTGTGATGGATTGTCCTGCACCAGTTTGATTGATTGTCCAATTACTTGAAAGGCTGGTTCCGTTGAACTCTTCCCGCCATTTCTTGAGCATACTTTTGATTGGAGCAGCTGTGCCGACACTGGGCAGGCGATCGCGTATAGCCTCAAGTCTATTAATCTCGATTAATTGGTTGGCAGCCGAAGCATCACCAGAACCTCCACCACCAGTACCACCAGAAACTGGAAGTGGATTAGTCGAGGTAAATTCTTTTCTAAGAGCTTTTGCTACGTCTTGGCTCATAACTTTGTATGTTAAGTACCGTTATTTTGTCCATAAAAGCCCCTCAGTATTGACTGAGGGGCTGACATCATGTGTGCTTTTAGAATGGCACATTATCTACATCTGGTTCGTCGTCATTAGCTTTTTTCAAAAGTTTGTTGTTATAAAAGCCTGTTTTACTCTTACTCCGCAACACTCACTAAGAAGATTTTGCAAGGGAGTGACGCTCTAACCATTCCATCACAGATGGCAAAATATCGGCTGGCAAAGGATATCGCACCCTGAATAGAAGTGTGTGCTAAGGTGCGATCGCCTATCACTCCATTCACCACAGCAAAATCAGCACACATATCACAGATGAGTTTCTCCAAAGCATCTGGTGGCATCATGCCTGTGCGATCGTAACCATAGTGGCGACACTGAGCCACTATCCAGCTTGCATCGTGATTAGTAACTGTCCTCACTTTTTGCACAATATTTTTGTGAGCGGGATATAAATCTTGCTGTTGATTATTAGCTGATATATTGCCAGCAGTTAGTTCTAGCAGTGAAGGCTCACCTTTCACAATAGGACTTGGCTTTCCTGATATTCCAGCTTCACGGCGTACTTCGGTAGCTAGCTTGCGAACTGCTTGCTGTCTTTCTTCATCACTTTGAGGGTCTACAGTCACAATATCTAGCAAGCAGTTGATATTGTATCTGCGTCCATAAGAGATTTTTATGCCAAGCTCCTTTGGTTCGCCATCAGGTGAGAAAGGCAGAGGAAAGAACGATTCGATTGACTCCCCACTTTCGTGCCTGAGTGAGGTAATCAAGCCGAATTTATCACCCACGAAGCCAAGCTGAGAGATTGTAGCTAATCCGTGCTTGGACAAAATAGGCACAACCGCCTCGGCAATTTCTTCTAGTTCTGTGTAGGTAAAGCTGATTTCTCTACCGCTTTTGGTGGGGATCTTCACTTTTCGATTCTCTAAGATTTTTGGAAACTCAGCCTTGGCTTTGGCGATCGCTTCATTTAATTTTGGTGTTTGCATCTTTCGTCCCTTCACTTTACGCCTACTCATCAGAACCTATGTGTCCGTTTTATCGTGTGCCACTGCCTATAGGTTGTCCATCCGGGCCACCGCAGTTGGGTGGTTTAAATCCCCGTCCTTAAGGACGGGGTCTCTAATAGCAACTAGGATCGGTTGAAGCTTTGGTTGTTGGGGATAAGCAACCTTCACGGCGGTTGCCACAATCTTCTCTGGAGACGGTAGCAGCTGTAGCTACAGACAGGGCAACAGTCAGCGTCAAACAAGCATTGACAATAACTACAAACAATTTCATAATCTATTACCTCGTTTCGAGTAGAGGTAGCGATCGCTTGCTTTAGTCGAGTCGGGCGATCGCAAAGCGGCTCCCGTAAGGGAGCATCGCTTGTTACGCTGCTACAGTCTGATACAAATCCTTGCGAGTTAGTTGTGCTAGCTTCAAGCCACACTCGCGCCAATCTTTGTACTCTGTGCCATCACCATTAATCCAAAATTGTCTCCAATTGTTCCAGCGATCCTCTGTTTCAGTAAGCCAGATGTACCCAATGAGTTGACCATTGATTCGGAAGGTATATTGCTGTCCTTTGTTATCAATAAGGTTGCAATCCTCGATTGTGCAGGGTTCGGTTTCTTCTACCGCTGGTAAAGTCCCCTGTTTGTAGTGCCAAATGATGTAATTTTCTGCCCTAGTTTGGGTATTGGTGCGGTGTATTTCTGTACCACCTACAGCTACTACATAGCGCTGTGTCAGATGTTCGCAGTCGTAGCTAATTGTGGCAATGGATAGCCCATCTACAGTAGCTTCCCAATTGTCATCGAGTGAGGTGAATTGAATATTAGGTAGTGGTGCAATCTTTTGGGCTTGCTGCTCAATATACTGATTTAGTTCAGCTTGGGCAAAGACTCGGTAGCCCTGCTTTTCTTCTGTGCTGTGCTGGGCTTCATATTCCAGGTGGTAGCCTCGAATTGCAAGGGGTGCAATTTCCTCAATCTCGCCTGAGCGCTGCTGAATTTCTGTGCTATTTGCTTCTATAGAAATATCATCTATTAATGCCCAGGCTTGAGCAAAAGCCGCTTGCTTCTGGGGTTGTGTCGCTCCCCAGAATATTGCTTGGCATCCTTTGACCCCTTCAATGGGTTGGTCGAAAAGGATGGGTGACTCTAGGTGGTAGGCGTAGCAGCCATATTCAGCATCCCAGGTGCAATTTGTAATCTGGGCTGCTCCAATTATTGCGCCGCGCTTGATTGTGTCCTTAGAAATGCCGTAATCAGCAAAGCAATGGTCAGAGTCTTTTGATTGGGAGGCATGAATTAAAATCCAGCCGCGTCTATCGGTTGGCTGGCTGCGGTATTCCGCCTTTTTGATGCCCATGCAAATAGCGTAGGCATGGGGCGCATGGATTGATATGGCCTTGAGAGATTCGGGATATGATTGCATATAAGACTCTTGCGAAAGGGTTTATCAAAGAGCGATTGTTTTGCTTGCGAGGCGGCGATCGCTCTTTTGATTTCTATCTCGTATTATTAGCGGCAATAGTAAAAGTCAATAGCCGCTAAAAAATAATTTTACTGCTGCCAACTATTACAGAAGCTAGTAATTACACAGATTACGCACCTAAATATGTAGTTGTAGTTAAGCTCTTGTGAAAAGAGTTAGCAAAGCTAGCCGGATGCACACACTAAATACAGCGTGTTTTTGGTGAATTATGTTTAAACCTATTAAACTTGCTTTTATTGCTTTAGTGGCTTTGCTGCCTACTCAAGCTTTGGCGTTAGAGCCTTTCATTATTCCACAGCCAACTGAGGCACATTAAATCCCCGTCCTTAAGGACGGGGTCTCTAAAGGACGGGGTCTCTAAAGGACGGGGTCTCTAAATACGAAGTGGGGTTAGAGCGATTTTTCTCATTACCTGGAATATCAGACAAAGCTGGTACTTATTACAGAACTAGTGACCAAAAACGCAGAAGAGACGGGTGGGTATTCTGTAGTATGCTAACTGCTTATTCTGTAGGGGAACATCTACGCTTAACACTAGGATCTTATGAAATAATTTACCGAGATAATCCTAAAAAACATCAGGAAGAGTCCGCTTACACACTAGGCGTGGCGACAGCAGCTATTGATTCTATATGCACTGAACATAGAGCAGAACTTATAGATTTTGTTGAGCAGTCAAATAAGTAAAAGTAAAGTGAGCAGGTAGGTTATGACAACCTACCTGCTAGTGCGACATACGCTTTACTCATGAATAAATCCATCACATCGCAACCCAAGGCATAACAAAGAGTTGTTAAAACATCTAAAGAAACTTCTATTGTCTCGGAATAACCCTTGCTTTTGCGTCTTTTCATTTCGTACTTTGGGGTTTCTAGCTGTTGAATATACTGCCAAGTGATTTTTAGGTATTTATCAGGATATTGTTCGTTTAATTCCTTGGTTTTATCAGCTAATGCTTGCCTAGAAATTTTACCCCTTAAGTTTTTTAGCTTGTCCGCAAGCTCTTCATCCCACTTAATTGCGGCGATGTACTTAATATCTATCATATACGCTTCATTTTTACTATCGGCACTAGTTGACATTGTGAACATCTAATTATATCTTTGTCAATAAGCAATGTTAAAGCATTTACTGTTCGGAACGGTACAGTTGAAATGCTTCGCGTTTGCCTGCCCATATTTTGCTGACTGTAAAAATTCACCAAGCCCTAGAACCTATACAGTTGTTAAGAAAGACGGAGAGAAACATGTTATTGCCAATCAAGGTCAGACATAATAAGCCTCATAGCCTGATGTTTATCCTAATTTAAACTTATTACTCTCACTCCCATTCTTCTGAAACAAAATCCCAGTATACGGATACAACCTAGCTCGAATTGCAGCTAGGTTTTTGTGCGGTCGCAGCTGATATCCATCTTTATCGATGTTGCTGGGGTCGAGTGAAATACACTCGAATTCTTCTAAGATTACCCCAACCCTTTCAACTTGCGATTGTGATTCATTAATCGCCGCGATCGCATCCAGTAGTGCTTGTCTTACTGATGTATTGCTACCAAATAAATCAGGTTGCAAGCGAGAAGTACCCTCACCACCAATCACAACAGTAGTAGAGCGCACAGTTATTTCATAGACTTCAAAAAGTAGATTTACTTGGTGGTCGGTGAGCATACATAATTCGTAATTCGTAATTAACAACCCAATTACGAATTAAAAGTATCTATTCAAAATTAATTTGGGTTGATAGTGTTACCCAGTCAATATCAGGAATTTTAGCTATCAAGTCTTCAACTGTTGCGTAGGGCCGCCCATCCTTAAGTTCTTTCGCCTGGGGTGTGGATAGTCCAAAGCGTTCTGATAATTCTTTCAGGGATGCGGAGTTGATTTTGACTCTACCGGGTGCTTCCTCTTCCTTGTTCTCTGGTATTTGTTCACCTGTGGGCTTTGGAGTCGGAGGAGGGGGCGTGTATGGTGGCGTGGTGCGATATCCCAATGCCAGAAAATCATTTTCTCTTCCATCGGGTACTTGCACAGGCATACCATGCTGGGGTTCGTACATTATTGGCATACTTTTAATTCTCACGTTCTTAATTCGTAATTCGTAATTAAAGACTCAGAATTAAGCCACATTTGCGAAAGTCGGTAATTTTGGAACCCGTCAGCATATAGGCAGCGTTTTTCTCTGACACCGTGCCTAAATCGTACTGTCCTGTGAATACCTGGATGCTCAAGTTGGTATTAGGGTCTGTGATACTTGCTGCAACTGCACCACTACCCCTTCTTGGTTCAGCAATGCGGCGTGTAGCCATTGCTAATCCTTCCATGTGATTGACGGTGTTTACGCTGGGGATGGTGGGGATGCTGAAAAGGTCTGTTCCTGGGGTAATTCTGGCTGCTGTTAATTTAGTGCCATCGGGAGCATAGGGGACTAAGGTAATCACGTTGCCAGTAATCCGCAAAATCACACCAAAGGCGGTAGCCTTTGTGGCAGTCCCAATTCTGGCAATTTGCCCTACAGCCACACCTTGTAGTGCTGTACCCACAGTTAGAGTAAAGTCCACCGCACCCACTGAGGTTACAGTTCCTTGGTCGGCGTAACGAAAAACCGTGTTAGCGGCTACAGAAGCAATGGGCAGAGTTGCTTGAGTGCCGGCGGCTGTGTCCAGGTCAGCAATACCTGCCTGATTACCTACAGCATTGGAGCCGCCAACCATAAAACCGTAGCGCTCAACAAAGTCACCCAATTGCAGTCCGCGCTGAATTAGCTGACCACTACCGATACTTGCGGCTGCAAAACCAGTGACTACAACAGAATCACCAAGGAACGCTCCTTTGGCAGTGGAAGAAATTATGCAATACCGATTAGAGGAAGGTACATTTTCCATATCAAGGAAAACGGTCGCACCACGCAAGCCTTCGTTGTCGAAGTTGGTTAATTGCCCATTGCTATCTACACACGCACTGATGGCGATTGGGGGATGGTCGCCCAAGTCTACGTTGCCAGTTGCGGCAATGTTCCACGTCCGAAACTGGCTGTACATGTAGCTATCGTTGGGAGTAACGATAGCATCGGCAATCTGTTCTGCTGTCTCGGCTATGTAACGCTCCATTGTTTGCGTTGAATCGTAACCATAGGTCAAAAACCCGTCTGTCCACAACCTTTCAAGCCTCACGTTCCCTGCAAAGAATTGAGCTTCAGTGAAGGTATAAGGTGCAACACGGGGGTTAAGGTCTATGGCCGTACGACGCTTTGGGCGACGAATTTTCACTTCATCCCCACGCTCAAATGCTCCAGGCTCAAAATCCCGCACAGCGACACGGGGATACATGGCGGCGAGATTCAATTGAGTTAAGGCGCGTTGAGCGATCGCGGTTTCTAGTAGTGCGGTGTTGGGTGAAAATGGCGGGGTTGGCATATTCTAAGTATTTTTTAGCTAGGTTTCCCATACTGCTTTTCAAGTTCGGAAATCAAAGCTTTTTGGGCTTCTTGGTTATTGCCGTAACTGTTGTAGATATCTTGGGCGGTCATCCCCTCAAAATTGTATTGTGAATGTGAAGGCGTGGCGCGAGTTCCAGGGCCGCCATCTGTACCTGTGCCGCCACGAGGTACGGCAAAGTGGGCAAAGTCAGTTTCTAGCATCTTGGGCAAGATGTCTTTGAATTCTGATTTAATTACATCACCGAATTTATCGACATCTTTGACAAACAAGCGATCGCCTTCTTCTACCAGTAATCCGCGTTTTTCGAGTAGCGTCAGCAAATCTTCTTCGGTGTTGGGACGCACTGTACCCAGTCCACGCATCGTATTTAATACTTCGTTACGCATTTTGGCTTGACGTTCAGCTTCACGCAGTGCTTTGGTTTCTTTATCGCGCTCGTCAAGCTGTTGCTGTACTGCTGTTAATTTACCTTCATACTCTTGTTTAACTTCACTAAGAATAGATGCGCGAAGGGCTTCAATGTCTACTGGTTCTATTTTATCTTTGGGTTTAGTTTTATCTTTAGGGTCTGTTTCTTGAGCTTTTTTCAGTTGCTCTAAATAGTCTAAGGATGGCTTGATATTGTTAAATCGCTCATCTAATTGCCGAGGGATTGAAGTAGTTAAAGTTGTTACGGATTCTGATAGTTTTTTGTTATCGTGTTGAATTTTTTCAAACTGCTCAGAGAATGGTTTGATCGCTTCGTTTATAGCTGTGGGCAAAGATTCTTTGATGGCTTCTTGAATGGCTTTGAGAGTTTCGGAGTCTAGGGGCATAATCGCGTTACTGAAATGTCATATCGATTATTCCCCCTCAACTTCTTCGTACAAATCCCAAGGCAAACAATTCAAAGCCTTACAAATTTTAGCAACACGGACTATTTGCTTTACCCCTGTTCGCTCATGTTCCCAATTGGCAACAGTAGTTTCTGTTGTTCCCGCTAAATCAGCTAATTCTTTTTGTGTTAAACCAGCAGATTCTCTCAATTGTGTAATTTTAAGTTTTATCCGCTTCTTTTTTACCATAAGATATCTTAGCTAAAAATTCATAAGTACATCATAAACCATAAGATATCTTAGGGTAAAATAATAATGAGGATGAAAGAAAACGAAAACGAACAGGAGGATAATGAAGAGGAGGATAATAAAAACTAAGTAAAATAGTAATCAGCCCCAGGTCGCATCTGGGGCTGATTTCAACTAAATGACTTATGACCATCATACATCCTGCTCACTGGCAAATTTACATTCGCAAGCCTGATGGCTGGTGTTACAAAACTGGGCCTGTTCTTTACAATCCCAATAACGAGACTATTGACCCTGACAACTTGTGTTCTCTCTACGATCTCACTCATAAAGATGTGATTGTTGAGCTATTTCGGCGCTATCACGGGAAACTGGGGTATTACTTGGCAAATCTGCGTGACAGACAATATTATTACTGTGGCTTAGAGTTTGAAGATGTGAGAACAAAATTCCTGGAATTGGGTATTGGTAGAGTTGATTAGAGACCCCGTCCTTAAGGACGGGGATTTTTAATCCATCTTAGGCTGCTAACCCTCCGGGTTTACGTTTACCAGTTTTTTTGTCGCGTGTTTCCTTTTTAAACGGATAAATACTGTGTATCAAATAACCCGCTGCGTCTGACAAGTGAGAGAGTAGCGGGTTATCTGATTTGTTGATACTCTCTTCATTCCACGTAACTTGTTCAAAATCCTTCACCAGATTTTGGCAATTAGCAAAATGCACGAAGCAACGAGATTGACGAAATAGCTGATTAACTGAGTGAACGCGGTTAACCACGTAGGGATTGCTGTCAGCGAATTTCCGTACCAGATACCCCCTACCGCGTTGTTTGGCTAATGGTTCTAAGCCTTGAAAAACGATATCCCAACTACTTAGCTTGCTAGCAGCTGTGCGAGCGCGTCCTGTGGCATCACCAAATATCTGAATTTCTGGTGGGATACCGTTGCTTTCTACCCAATCCACAATTTGCTCGGTCAGTTCCCAAATGTCACTATCCATCAAAAACCACTCTTGACAAAAGTGGATTTCGTTACCTCGGCGTTGGGCTGCTAGAGCAACTATAGGAGTGTGGTTAAAGTCAAATGTCAGCAGTAGAGGTAAATTGTGGTCGTATTCTAAAAGCTGCGCGTCCTCTTCATTCAAACAATGCTTTGCCCTTGAAAAGTATTTGTAAATCAATCCCTGTGCGCTGTTGACGAACTGTCCCATAATTTCTTGCTGGTACAGTTCATCTGAGTAGTTCGCTTCCAAAGACGCTACATAATCTTCACCCAAGTGCTTTTTGTTTTCCAGTGATGGCATGGAAACCATTTGGTAAATTCGCTTGAGGTCATCACTGCGAGTTGGATCGCCAAATTTATCCCAGAGGTAGTTATAGCCGGCTGGTGAAGTGGTAAGTATCCCCTGTCCCTTTAATGTGCCAGGGCCGCGTCCTAAGCGTCCGTCAATTGTGAGAAACGCTTTCTCGGCAGCATAAGCAAATTCATCTCCCCAAAACCAGCGTATTTGCAAACCCCGTCCTGCTTGGGTGTTTCCGGTGAACGCCGTCGCGGACAAGACGTACACAAACGCTCGGTCAGGCCCAATATAACATCGCTGACAGTTGGCGATCGCTAGCGCCTGGTCTTCAGGAGACTCGCGCCACGGTTCTAGGGGGATATTGAAGGTGCGGCAGACTTCCACTAGTGCTAGCAGCGTAGCACGGGCTAATTGTCCGTAACTATTGGCTGAAATCATCCCCCGTGCATCTGGTGCAAGTAAAGCACGGCTGCACGCCCAAATAGCCCCGGCGTAACTCTTGCCCCCTCCTATTCCACCCAAAAGCCCACTCCATCTGTGTTTTAGCGGTTCGGTTGATGTCCAATTGGTTAGCTCCAAAAACCGCGCCTGTCCACCAGGATTAGGCTCAAAGTCTTCAAACAGCGTGATTTTACTCTCGCCCTGTGCTTCCACAGCCAACGCCTGCTGTGTTGCTATCTCCAAAATATATGGATAAATACTTTTAAAAGTTATGTCACGCAAACCACTTATAATTATCCATCCCGATACCAAAGAAGAGTTAACAGTTGAGCAAGCAGCAGCGCTAGTGGGAATCACACCAGGGGCAATGCGGCGGCGGCTAAGTGACCCTAGCTGGAATTTAAGAAAAGCACTGACACAAAAAGGCGATTGGAGCCGTTCTAAGAATGCTAAGAGTCGGAAACCACCTGCTTTTGTGACTACAGTAATGGTTCATGAGTCACTATTGAATAAGTTGGGGCGATCGCCTAATGCAGTGGTTAAGGAAAGGTTGGCGACAGTTGAGAAATTAGCACCTGTACAATTAGAAACCGGGACAACCAAACAAGTCAGAATTGCACTTACTGAAGAAGAACGAGATAAGTTACATTGGCTGATGCTTGATGGCAACAATAGTAATTTGACATCTGCTATTGTTGCGTTGCTAAGTCATGTTCAAGCGAGTCAATGTTCCTCTACGTAGCTTTTACTGCAGGGGCTAAAAGCTTTGCTATATAAGGCTTATAAAATGTGCAAGTTAGGAGTTAAGAGTTCCCTCTGAACCGACCCTTGGATAAAAGGCGCAAACCTCCTGTAAAATTTTTCAGCTTTGATTGCTCTAAGAATGCAAAAAGTTCCTTAGCCACCTAATCGCTTCACTTGTTGTTTGCTCACTTGCAATTTGCAGGCATCGCTGCACAATTTCTGAAACGTTAGGAAAGTATTTGCTTTCTCTAAGTACATAACTAGAGTCTTGCAACCTATAAACTAGTAACTGTTTATTCTTCAGGAGCCAAACCTCTGGCACTTTGTAAGGGAAATAATCATTAACATTAGTGTAACTAGTAACGTCTATTTCTATTACCAAATCTGGTGGCGGGTCATTTAGCCAGTCGATACGATTTTTGCCTTGGACTTGCTGCCAATTCTCAATGTAAAAGCAATAGTCCGGCTCAATACCACTAATCTCTGGCAAACTCATGGTGATGGGTGTAAATGAGTCGTAGGTGCAATTTAAATGGTCAAGTAGAGTTATTACCACCAAGGAAAGTAAGCTTGCATCTCTTCCATGCTCTGGTAGCGGGGCCATCAACAAAATTTCTCCTGGTCGGTATTTAATTCGGGGTATAGAGCGATCGCCCAATTGCAAAACCATTCTTTGGTACTCTTGCCAGTTTCCTAAAAGTTTCAACACCGCCCCAGGTGGCAACTCTATTTTTTCTGATGTAATTACAGTTTTCATAAATATCGATAGCAAAATATATAGGGATAAACATTTATGCGATCGCACTTCCTGGTAGGAGCGAACGCTATTTTTCTGCCCTGTAAAACAAATCTCCCAATGGTTTTTTGAAGTAATCACAAATTAGCTGCCAAGTTAGACAGTCAACTCTATCAAATTGGTTTTTAGCCAATCTTCTAACTGCTCCAACACTGATACCCGCAGCTTCAGCAATTGTTGAATAGTTTTCGCCTGATTCATCTATCCATTCCTGAAGTCGGCAGCGAATACTGTGCTTTTCGCTCATTACTGCATACACTCAAGTTTCTCCTGCAAGTTACTCGATATAAATATATTAATCTATATTGCTATATCACTACTGCTATAGTAGCATAGTGAAAGAGAAAACAAAGCCGCTTTGGTTCACAAGTTTCTCAGGCTGGAGAACCAAAACGACTTTCTTAACCCCTTTACGGAGTCTATCTATTCAAAGCACCACCAGGGCGCTGCTGTTTCAAAAGTTCTTCAACCACCACACCCCGAATTGAACTTTGTAGTCGTGGCACATCCACCGAAGTCTGACCACCACCCTGAACAGTCACAGGAATATTGATGGTCATACCTCCTTCACCTTCTGCCCTTTGCCTTCCGGCCGGCGTAAGGGGGTTTCTGCCAGTTGATGTCGTGCCCACAACCCCACCATTAGCAAAATTCAAAACTTTATCTAAACGCAGTTCTTGAAAGCGTTTAGCTTGTCCCACCGTCAGCACCATTTCACCAGGGGTTAGTGCCGCCAGTACTGGATTACGCCCAGATGCAGCGCGCTCTCGCTGCAATGCGTTGGCGATCGCTCTTACACTACCTCCTTTTGCATAGTTGGGGACGATTCCACCTTGATAAAAACCAAGCAGACCTAAACCGCCCCCGTTCCCTCCGCCACCCCCACCGCCAAATAAACCACCACCAAATAAGCCAGATATCAATTTATTGACTGCTAGCTGTGCAAGTTGGTTAGCGATGTTGCCAATCAAATCTTGAAAAGCTTCACTTGCGGATTTGGAACCAGTAATAATATCGGTAAAGAAAGTTCCAAGAGCGTTTTTAGCAACGTCCATCAAGTCTTTGCCAAGCGTCCTTACCTGAGAAGAAATATTTTCTAAATTAATTTTATTTAGTGCTTCAGCATTCGCCTTCATCGTGGCTATTTCTTCTTCTGTATATTCAGAAGCAGTCCCTCTTGCCGAAGCAATTTGTTGTTCAATAGCCAGTAATTCTTGTTTGTATCTAATCTGTTCTTGCATCTTCGCGGCTTCTGCTTCTAATGCGGATGCACGATATTCGTCACCACCACGGTTACGTATCAAACTAGCTTGTCCTTGAAGCACAGAAGCGCGTCCACTAATCAAGCCCGATTCTTTATTTAACGCCGCTTCCATGTCAGCAAACTTGGCTTGTTCAATTGCTTTTTGTGATTCTTGAGCGAGAGTTTCAAAACTGATTTTAGATTGTTCACCAACCAATTTTATTTGATTATTTAACCGTGCAATCTGGCTATCAAGCTCCTTGTTAAATCCCCGTCCTTAAGGACGGGGTCTTTAGTCGTTCACGAGATTTTACTAAATCATCATATTGCTGTTTTAGTGGTTGTAACAACTGCTGTTCTTCACGCATAGCAGCCAATTTATCAAGCTGGAACTGCAACTCAGCTTTTTGCTGTTGAGTACGCGCTCCTGAAATTTGCGATCGCAGTTGGGTTACTTGTTGGTTGTATTGCAATTCTTGATTCTCTGCTTCCCGTAAGCGTTGTGATTGCAGTTCAATTTGTTTACGTTGATTTTCAAAAACTGATAAATCAATATCAGATTTATTGGCAAGTGAATGAATCTGAGCAACTAAATTATCAATTTCTTTTTGCAGGCGCTTCACCTCTTCAGAATCATCCTTCAATCCGCCTTTGCCCAATAGGTAAACTTTCCTCTCTTGCAAATCATCAAGTTGATTTTGTAGTGGCATTAATGCTAATTTTGCTTGATGTTCAGCTTCAGCTTTATCAATTATTAATTGAATTTTCTGTTTACTTGGCTCATCACTAATCAATGATTGCTGTAGCTTCAATTGATTAATGTATTGTTCATGGTCACGAGTTAATTTTTCTAGTTCGCGTTGTCGCTCTTTATCTCGCTCTTGTTGCTGCTCAGAATTAAATTCGTTTAAATTATTAGTTTCTAATTCTATTTTTTGCAATTCTTTAGTAGAAGCAATTATTTCATCTAATTGATTAATTGCCTTCGTGTAATCTTTACCGGCTTCCTCACCCAAATCAATGGTTTGACCACGTTTTTTAGCCTCAGCTATAATTTGTACTTTTTTATCTCTAGCTGATATTAAATCTTCTCTTTGCTGTGCCAATTTAATTAAATCTTCTTCATATTTACTATCGATCTCGTAACGAGATAAGCGACGTTCGATAATTCGTTTAGCCTCATCATCAGGGGCTTGAGCGATTGCTAATTGTAGTTGTGCTTTCTTCTCTTTATTCAATTGCTCACGCTTTTGAGATGCTAATTCCCGTTGCTGTTTTTGTATAGCATCAGCTTGCTGAGTAGCGAAATCAATTTCTTCTTTGATTTCACGGTATTTCTGCTGTGCCAGCCTGCGCCGTGCCGCTACTAAATTGCGTTGGTCTTCTGCGTTACCACCAGTACCAGTAGCTGTAGGACTTGTGATTTGCAGTGCCGATGGTTGGCTGCTGACTGATGATTGTTGACTATTGACTGTTGACTGACTCAAAAACAAATCCCTCTCAGCCTTACGCCGTCTTGTTAACCCTGGCAACTCCTGTTTTACGCCTCGATGCTCGCCTTTATTCCACCGTCCAAATTCCGCCGCCGCACCCGCGTAATCACCAGCATTAAGCTTCTTGAGTAGCGTGCTTTTCTGCAAAGCCCCATCACCAACGTTAAATGCAAAAGAAGTCAATGCATCTAACTGGTTGGTGTTGAGGGGAACTTTGACCATGCTTTGCACACGCGATCGCTTGTATTGCAGTTCTTGCAAAAGGCGCTCATTGGCCTGTTCT
Organism: Fischerella sp.; assembly: GCF_013388695.1. Classification (NCBI taxonomy): domain Bacteria; kingdom Bacillati; phylum Cyanobacteriota; class Cyanophyceae; order Nostocales; family Hapalosiphonaceae; genus Fischerella; species Fischerella sp. The sequence continues at coordinate 13,922 of NZ_JACAEU010000159.1, read as the reverse complement.
ACTGTCAGCCGCTCACTTTGAGATTTAGCCTTGGTTCCAAAACCAACTGAGTATTGTGTTCTGTCCCAGTACGGAGTTGCAGCGAAACCCTCCGCCTGCTTCACTAGTTCTACTAATTTATCCGTCACACCAGCCTGCTGAAATATCGCCTCATTCTTGCCACGGACGACGTTAGCAGCTTTACTCGAAAGTCCCGCACCTGCGGGAAGAGTTTTCTGTACTTGAGATGCGATTGCGCCCCATATTCCACCTGCACTCTGAACCTTGCCAACACTCACACCCTGGGCTGCGTCAGCAATTCCTATCCCTTGCCCTTCTTCAAATACCAGCTGTTTCGCGCCACTCCGCTTAAGAGCTGCACGGAAAGCGTCAAATTCTTGTTGTGTCGCGAAAACAACACATCCAGCACTACCTGGTGCTACAGATCGATTTGCATCAAGATGAAAGCCAATCGCGGAACGTTGCGTTTTGAAAGTGGGGTTAATTGGTATAAAAGTTTTGCCTACACCCGCACCCATGCCAGCAGTTTCAGCTCCAATATTGTATTTACCATATTCAATCGGAGCCATAGAGCCACTAGCAGTAGTGCCACCTTTACCAAATTTATTTTGAGTGCGGCGTTGTCCGCTATTTGCGTAGAAAGTCTGTCCATCGGGGAGAATAACGGCTATCTTCTCTAGTCCGTATTCATCCTTAACTCCAGTGCGGCGCAATGTTACTTGACCTGCAACACCTCGATTTGAGTTACTAGAACCGCCAAGCAAGCCCTGTACACCTTGTATTGCCCTACCAACTCCACCAACAAGGTTTTGTGTACCTTGAATCAAATTCCCGATAAAGTTTCCAGCACCACCGCTAGTAGTTTGCGATCGCTGTTCACCACCAAATAATTGGTCTCCTAAACCTCTTACAAAGCTACCAGCTTGCTGTGCTGCACCACTAATACCAGAAACCCAACCAAAAATTGCTTTTCCTATCTGTTTAGAGATATCTAATACTTTTTCTAATCCTTGAGAAAATCCCTGTATTGCGACCGGTAAGTTATCGCGGAAATAAGAAACAATTTGAGTGATTATTTTAACTGCTTGTGTTAATAATTGAATAAATATTTTCAAGACAGTATTAACAACAAACGAAAGCGCATCCGATAATTGTTTTACTAAATCACCATGTAGTTTAAAAAAATTGGCTATTGCCTCACACAATTCCATCAACGCTTCAAATCTAGGTTGTGCTTTTTCTAATTCTCCGTTGAAGAATTGTAATCCCCAAGCAATTGCTCCAGTAATCCATGAAGCAATACTACTAACTGTATCTAAAACGCCGCGAACCACACCAAACAGTGAATTGAATTTATCTGTGGCATCTTGAATAAAATTAGGATTTTTCTGTAAGTATTCGGCAACGTTTTTAATGCCACCTAATAATAATTTAAAACTGCCACTAACTAGTTCTTGAATAGCTTTATTTAATGCCTCAACTAATTGTGGATTAGCTTTGAAATATTCAACTAACTTTTGGGATTCTTTCTTAACTTCACCCAGCACACCCTTCGAGCTAGTCAAGCCAGCGACAATATCACCAAACACCTGTATCCCATAATTCATCAAGGGTTCAAATGCTTGTCCAATGCTTTTTTGGAATTGGTAAAAGGTGTCGTTGACGTTAGAAAGTCTGCCTTCTAGAGTTTTGGCTTTGTTTTCCATCGCCCCGAAGTAAGCCCCACCCTGAGCGGACATAGCACGTATCGCTTCTTCTAGGTGGCGAAATTCCAATTTTCCATCTGTGGCTAATTGCCTTACTTCCTGTTCTGTCGCCCCTAGTTGTTTAGCCAGTTGAGCGCGTAACTGTACACCGCGTCCCGTGAATTGATCAATATCTTCGTTCTGTAATCGCCCTTCAGTCCGGCTTTTAGCGTACACCTCCATCAAATCCTTGAGATTGGCATTAGCTCCCGCCGCCACATCACCAATTGATTTCAAATCCTTGATAATTTGGTCGGGTTTCGCCCCTGTGGCTAGGTTTTGAATTGCCGCTTGTTGTAAGTCCTTAAGTTCAAAGGGTGTGGTCGCTGCAAATTTTTCCAAGTCAGCAACAAACTTGTCAATTTCCTGCTGGTTCCCTTTAAGAAACGTTTTTAAAGAAGATTCAAATCCCTGAAAGTCTTTGGTAACTTCAAATATCTGCCCTGCAAACCCTTTAACGGCATTAATAGCAGTCCCAATTGCACCTGTAACAGCATTAAACGCCCCTATCCCCGCTCCAACAAAAACACCACTGAAAATATTGCCTATTGCTCCTTTTAATGGTGCGATCGCATCTTTAAATTTATCAGCAAAAGTTTTTCCAGCACTTGCACCAGCGCTTGCCCCTTGAGATGAGGCGTTTTGTAATCCTGGTAATTGTGTACTTCTTCTACCACCACCAAAAGCCCGATTGATTTGCAATTCAATGTCCCGCGCTACTCGTGTGGCGTAAGCACGGGTTTGGTTAAGCTGCTGTTGTAGGGCTTGTTGATTAGCGGTTAACTGTAATTCGAGTGTCCCAAGGGAACTACCGGAAAAAGTCATAATAATTCGTAATTCGTAATTCGTAGTTCGTAATTACGAACTACGATTAATAATTGCCTTTTGCCAACTCCTCTATAGCCGCTTCAATATCCGCAAACGCCCCTAATACCCGTGGCGGGATGAGACCTTGCGATCGCAACTCTAAATAAATCCGCGCCGTCTCTTTTGACACTGGTAACTTTTTACGCTCTTGTGTATTGTCAGGAAACGGTAAAAAATCTTGCATAGTCGCTTTTTCTGACAACATCGTGCCTATTTTGGCAATAGGCGATGTAAACACGTTGGCGTGTAGTTTGTATTGCTTGTACAAATTATCAACCATCTCCCGAATCAACCAACAGGGGACGCGGTGGAAGCTTCGACGGTGGAAGCTGGGGTCTGTGACTCCGAAGTATTGGATGGTGAAATAGCATTCACGGTAGAACTCGCGTTCTTTTTGGGTGACTTCTTGGTATTGGCGAAGCCTTTGGAGCGCTCCCCCAGCGTTACTTCTTCTGGTTCAACTGTAATTACAGGCAATTCAGCCCATTCTCTTTCTTCTCCGAGTGCAAATGCAGCGATTTGGGAGTAGATGTTTTCAGGTAGTTTTCTGACAATCTGTCTGATTACCTTTTCCCTAGCGGTATCACTCAGCCAAAATTCTTCAGCAACGGCAATGAGTTTCACGCACTCGTCTTTATCTAGTGAACATCGAAAAGCGGCGCGTAAATTCTCTATATTTTCCAAAATCCACTGCGGAGCAAGACGCGATCGCAGTATCATCACTGCCACTTCTTGAGATTGTCTTTCTATCAACATATCAGGCTTTTTAATCCGCCCTAATTCGTGTTGATACTCAATTGCAAAGGCTAATAATTTATCAACCTCTTCTTCTGTTTTACCCGCATTACCTTCTAAAGTTTTACGAATAAGTGAAATAGCTTCTGTCTTGGAAATCTTCTCTTTTTCAGCAACAATATCCGCAATTTCCGCTAATGGTGCAATTTCTTGAAACTGCACATTGCGAATTTTATCAGCCATGTAATCCTTTTCTTCTGGATTTAACCCGCCCATTTTCGGTAGTGGAAATCCAGCTACATGAACAACTTCAGGTACTCCCCAAGGGTTTTGCATAATTCGTAATTCGTAATTAGTAATTCGTAATTAAATCTATTTTGATGTCATCTAGTGATGATAATAGGCGTGTGTAAGTTGGATTATTCCTAACAGTTTCAGGAACAACAATTGAACAGATTTTATCGCCATTTAAACTATATAAAATCATGCGTTCTGGTAATCCTGCCACAAAATAAGCTGCACCACAAGTTAAATACTCAGGGTGCAGTTTGCAATTGATGAGAGATACGGTATGCCCGTTTGAGTGTAAGTATTTGTGGTGTATCAACATAATTCGTAATTCGTAATTCGTAATTCAATTACGAACTACGAATTATGTTACAGGTGCTTGGATAATATTTTTAATTTCGTTTGTTGTTTCTCTGATGCTAGCAGTAGCATTTGTAAGTTCAGTTAAAACAGAATCAGGTACTGTACCAGCAATTTGTTCTTTAAGTTGTTCAATTAATCCTGCTTGCTCTGTAATTTTAGTATCAAGTGAACCCAGCTTATCTGCAATTTCTTGTTTTTCGGTAGCTGTTGCTTGTTTAAGTTCTGCGATCGCCCCCACCGCATCATTCAATTCAGTTTGTAATTGTTCAATTGAAGCCATTATTCTATTCTCCAGTTGTTCTAGTCGTTGAAGGATTGCTTGAAAAAACCACTCCAATATTCTTCCCATAATTACGAATTACGAACTACGAATTACGAATTACTTAGGGTGATTGCGGAACGCGCAAATTAGTTAGAAAACTATCCATATTAATTTGTACGGGTTGCCCATCAGTGGATACCAAATTAATGGTTTTGCTGGCATTTGCAGCTGTCCCTGCTGTACCCCCCAACGAACCATCATAAGTATAAAGAGCTACGGTTAACCCAAATACCGAGCCAGCTTTCGCATGAGTAACTTTCAGCGCGTACAGTGTCGGTGTAACTGCTGGCGGGTCAAAAGTCAGTGTCACTGTATCACTAGCTGTAGCATTGTTATTGAGAGTGATGGTGTTATTGTTTGCTTTGGCTGTTACTGCGGTACTGACTGGAATGCCCGTACCTGTTACCACATCACCAACCCTGACGTTAGCGAATCCGTTGTTGGTAGTCGTAACTTGGTTGCTACCACTAGTTATGGTAGAGTTGGCAACAGTAAATGATGGCGGGTCAGTGGAAGCCAGGTTGATAGGAATGAAAAAAGATTCTTCCTGCGCTGTGTCGGTTTCTACGGCTGTGCCAACTGATAATACTGAGTTAGCAGCGTTAGTTGTAACGGATTTAGGGCGTGTAAGTTCAAGTGTAATTGCCATATTTAGAAAATATTAACTACTGCGGGTGGGGTATAAATGTAGGTATCCCCTTGTACCTGGGCATCACAAGAAAATGAGCGTTTATCTTGTACTTGTTGTGTGGGTGATGCTGATTCTAGAAGTGCTACTCCTTCATGTGCTTCACCACTAGGGAAAAGCAAGTAGAAGTAGAATTCACGCCCTGCATAGGCTTTGTCGTAGGCGATACGTCTGAGTATCGCGCCGCCGCGATCGCCATACACTAAGTTGAAGTCCAATTTCATCCTTTTGGCATTCCCGGTCGTTGCCTTCTCCATCCCAATTCCAGAGAGATAATTGGTAGTCTCTACGTTTTTGATTTCTGGTGATACCGTTGCATCCGTACACCCAGCAACAAAAACCAGTGCTTTGGTGGTAGCGATCGCACCATTGCCGATACTCCCTGGTAATGGTAGTGTTTGTAGTGTGGTACTGCCTGCGGGTGCAGCGTTAGAAAGTGTGGCAATCACACCACCAAAATTAAGTCTTTCACCTGCATCTAAAAGTACAGGCGTGGCAGAAACAGAAAGCGATTCAGCGTTAACAGTCGCCGCCGCAGTTGTTGTGATTGTGTACGTTGGCACATTGCGGTTAGTTACGATCACAGCACCTACTTGCTGTGTGGGCAATTCACCAATTTGAAAGGTGATGCCAAGAGTAGTTTCTACTACACTGGCACGGTTAATGGTTTGTGGCATCGATTTTTACAAACTTTTTGAGATTATTCCCAGTAAATCGATTAATACTCCCCACTTTGCAAAGTTGACTTTCTTGTGCCACTTCTCAATTTTTTGAATGGAAGGGGAGAAATGATTGTAGCCTGCCTTTAAATAATCTGCATGGTGTTGTTCATCATCGGCAATTTGGGAGGCGATCGCGCCTAGTGGTGTACCTTGGGCGATTTGGGCTAAAACTGTATAAAATTTGTGTGCTTCTTTCTCTAAAATATGCATGAAAGCTAGTTTATCTGCCCAATCAAAACAAGAGGCTTTATCACCACCAAATAATAGTTTAGCTGCAAGGTATTTTTGACTTATGCCATCAAAGTTTTCAAAAATACCTTGCAGCTTTTCACCTTTAAAGGTGATAGAATCCCACTCAATAAATATGCCATTTGATATTTTAATCCCCGTCCTTAAAGACGGGTTCTCAATCAGATATTCTCCCGTAGCAGGGCGAAAAATAGATAACCATTGCCCATTTCCTTTTAATTTAATTTTATTGTTGATTAAAGACGACAACATTTTGCCGTGCTTGATTTCTTGCTGTGCGTGGGATTCTAGGAGTTTAGCTAGATGCGGATAATCAGTAGCTTGAGAAGACAATTTACGACAAAATACAGCCACGCCGTATTCAATTTTGGCAATTGCTAAAATGAACTCACGCTCTTTCTTTAACCCCAAGTAAATAATTAGTCTGAGTAACACTAGATAAAAGTCTGTTTAAATGTCGCACTAATTTGATGAGCCATTAATCCCAATCTGATTAATGTCCACCCTTCGCAAGTGAATATTTTTTTAGGTATTGTTAATTCATTATCTGGACTCCAGTAAAATGGATTCATACCAGAAAATACGCGCAATTGATTTAATCTATCTTGTGCATATTGAGGAGGCATAGTGGGCGATCGCACATCCCACTCTTCAATTGCTCCTGTTGTCCCTTCCACCACAATTTGTTCGTACCCATCACCTAATTTAGTTCTGGTGACGGGGATGCTAACCTTTTTAATTGCGTCCCATGTTGGAGGTAATTCGAGTATTGCTATTGGCATGATGTTAACGGTAGGTATTGAGTCCAGGCGCACCACCGAAATTTAATTCTGCATAAGAACCAAATCTACATTCACAAGCCGCGAGTGACTTCGCACACTGGTCTAATGCGGGGTTGGTGGTTGGTTGATTATTTAAAGTAAACATTCCCCCTGTCCATCCACACTCAGCACTACGGTATCGCCATGAACATGACCGCAATAAGGGACGCGCTGGTAGTGTCACCCCTTCTACATCAAAAGGACTACCCAAACGAAACTTCACAGCCAAATATGTTTCTTCCTGCATCTGCTCAATGATGTACTGCTGTTGCGGAAGTTCTTTAATAGCGGCACTTGCGTTTGGTTGACCATCTAAAAATCGCCTTTGCGTAACACGACGCAACACCGTAGAACCTTCAAGTCGATAATTGGCGTTGGTTTTGCAATTATAAAGTAAATCGCTAATCACACGCCCAATATTTGAAACAGTTAATTGTGGTGTGGGTATTGGCCCTTGGCCAATCAAATCAAAACCTTCGCTTTCACAGCCAATTGCTTGATAACTTTGCCCTTCAAAAGTTACACCTGTAAAGTTACAAATATATAAAGTTTCTGCAAGATTAGTAAGGTTCCACCCCGATATTTCAAATAATTCAATAGGTGAATTGGGACTGAGTGATGTGATGGAATCATATTTAAATCCCCGTCCTTAAGGACGGGGTCTCTAAAAGCCGTTTAGAGAAATAATATTACTATTTAAACTGAAGTAAGGTGTATCCCAAAATTCCGTATCTGGATTGTATTGAGAAAAAGATAAGTATCTTGCTTGTTTTAGCGGGATGTAATTAAACGAATCTCCGTTATTAATATTTGCAATCCAAATACGGTTATCAAAATACCCGTAGTTAAGATAATCATTAAAATTTAGCCACTTATGTACTTGAATAACTCCGTCTCCTGTATGTGCAGGATCGTGATTAACAAAAAATGTAAAGTTAAGAGAGAAAGCAGGAGATAAAAATTCTAAAACTTTGCCATCACAAGCAACCTTAAAAAGCGAAAATCTCCGCACCTGATTGATTTGTGCGCTAAAAGATGCAGCGTTGGGGCCTAATTGCTGTATCTGCCACTCAGTACAGATATACAACTTGCTATCGTCACTCACGCCACCATCCAAACTTAGCCGGAATGGTTGTCCGCGACGCGATCGCAAAAAATCATCAACTTCTTGAAAATTACGAATATTGACATTAATATCCCAACTTGTAGAGATGGGATTAATGCCAATAAAATCACGCTGCTCAACACCCGCTTCACCATATTTAGTTTTGGCAATATCAGCCACCTCTTGCTCTGTATTACCCCAAGTCGGTGTTAAGGGAAGGATAGGGTAAGTCATAACGAATTTTCAATTATGATTACTATTACTCTGTGTGGTGAATTAGCTGATATATTTACCGAGCAAATCACCGTTGCTGTTAGTAGTGTTGCCGAAGCGATCGCGGCATTACGTGCTAATTTTCCAGGTTTTGCAACTTGCTTATATGAAGCTGCCCAAAGGGGCGTAGGGTATCAAATAAAAGTTGGATTCCAGGAGGTCGATGAAACCCAACTATATAGCCCTATAAGTAAAAGCGTGAATACCATTCGTATTATTCCCGTTATTGCGGGGGCGGGAACTGTAGGACGAATTATCGGCGGTGTTGCGCTTTTGGGCTTAGGTTTGGCTGGTGTGGGGTTCTTGGGTTTATCTTCCACAACCCTTGCCCTAACTGGTGGTGCAATGCTTTTGGGTGGCATTTCTTCACTGTTTGGTCGTCAAGCATCACCAGACGCTAAAGAAAGCAAAAAATCTCTCACCTTTGGCGGCCCGTCAACCACGGTCAAGGAAGGGGGACGAGTACCGATAAATCCCCGTCCTTAAGGACGGGGTCTCTAAGTAAAGTAGAAGGTGGATGGCAAAAGGGTTTAAGCCAAAAATAAAAATATCCGGTAGAGGCGGCAAAAAGAACAAAAAACCCAAAGAGCAGGCAGATAGTGGGCGTAGCGTTTCTTACGCTCAAATACTAGGTATTGTCAGTGAAGGTGAAATCGAAGGACTTGTTGATGGGGCGCAAGGTATCTATTTTGACGAAACCCCAGCCCAAAACAGTGACGGTTCATCGAATTTTACCAACTTTAGCTGGGATTGGCGCTCTGGAACACAAGCCCAAGATAGAATACCTGGGTTTTCTGATGAAATCAGTTCCGAAACCAATGTCAGTACTGAAATCAAGCAACCAATACCCCTTACCCGTTCCATTATCAACGCCAACCTTGATATAATCCGCGTTCGTCTTGGGGTAGTGCTGCAAGAATACCCTCCCAAAGGTGGGGTGTTGGGGTCAAAAATTCAGTTTCGTGTCTATGTAAAGGAAGGTGCTGGGGCATTTGTACTAAGACTCGACCAAACTATCAAGGGTAGATATTCGTCCTTGACTGAATTTGAGTACAATTTCCCAGTCAACAATCTAGGCGGTACAGTTAACAATTTTAGCGTCAGGGTGGAACGCGTTACTCCTCAAGATTCAGACACCACCCGCTATCAAAGGGTGCTACAGTGGCGAACCCTAATTGAAGTCACAGAAGCCAAACTGCGTTACCCGAACAGCGCCTTATTCGGATTTCGATTTGATGCCGCACAGTTTGAATCTTTGCCGCAAATCTCACTCAAACTTGCGGGGCGTAAAATTGCCATTCCCACCAACGCCACCCCAACCGCTACAAGGGGGCTGACATACAGTGGTATTTGGGACGGCACTTTTTATGTGCCATCGGTGGCGATCGCAGACCCTGCTTGGATTCTCTACGACCTCATCACCAACACTCGCTACGGCTTAGGACGCTACATCAATCAAAACCAAATTGACAAATGGGCTTTGTACGAAATTAGCCAATACTGCAACGAGTATGTACCCAACGGTGAAGGAGGTACAGAACACCGCTTTCAATGTCACGTACTGTTAGAAGGTAAAGAAGAAGCTTACAAAGTTATTGAGTCAATTCGTTCGATTTTCCGTGGCTTCTCCTACTGGATGAACGGTGCAATTTCTTTTGCAGCTGACAAACCAGCTTCCCCGGTGGCGCAATTCACCCAAGCTGATATTGAAAATGGGATGTTTAGCTATAGCCGCACTGGTTTGAAATCCCGACATACGATCGCACTTGTTACGTGGCTCGATCCTGACGACTTCTACCGCCAAACCATAGAAACAGTAGAAGACTCTGAAGGCATTGCTAAATATGGTGTGCGTGAATTAGAAATGTCGGCGTTTGCTTGTACTTCCAGAGGACAAGCCCGACGCGCTGGACTTGCTGCACTTCTGACAGAACGCCTAGAGACAGAAACAGTCACCTTTCGCGTCCGCGCTTACGGTGCATACACCAAACCCGGCGACATTATTAGAATTTCCGATGCGAAACGTGCCGATATTCGTTACGGCGGGTTGATTGCAGATTCAACCCAAGACAGCGTCACTTTAGATAATCCAGTAGCTCTAGACGCTGGTGAAGCTTACACCCTAACTATAATGATGGCTGATGGGACAGTAGTTGAGCGCACTGTCACCAATCCCCCAGGCTCCCATACCACCCTGAACCTAGATTCACCCCTAGATGAACCACCACCATTAGAAAGCAATTGGATATTAGCTAGCACCACTGTACAGCCTCAATTATTCCGAGTGCTGAACCGCGTGCCAGCACCGGGAAGTAGAGAAATGCTGCACGAAATCACCGCATTGGAATACCGAAGTGATAAATACAATGCAATTGAACAAGGTTGGTCGCTTACACCACGCCCCACAATCAACAGAGTGCCTGTTGTTGTGAATGTGCCTAGAAACATTGCTCTATCTTACCGAGCGGTCAATAATGGAGCATCCTTTACCTACACACTAGATGCTTCCTGGCAATACCCGTTAAATAACGGTACTCGTGACCAATTTATTACCAGCTACTTTGTGGAGTACTCCAAAGGTGATGATGGCGACTGGATAGATACTCGAACTGTCACCAGCACCGGTACGCAATACGAAGGTTTATCAAGTGGGAAATATTACGTGAGAGTAGCGGCAATAGATATTAATGGCAAGTCTTCTCGTTGGGTGGAGTCGTCACCAATACTATTAACAAATATCAACTATTCAGCAGTGTTCACCACCCAACAAACCACTATTTTTATGAGTGATTTTTAATGGCAAGCGTACCTTATATCGATGGTTCTGGTGCATTACGCCAAAGAGAAATATCCACTGGAGATGGCACAACTGCTAATCCAGATAGATTCACCTTTTCCGACCAAGGGACTTACGATCGCTTAGGCGCAACCAACGATTCACCCATCAGCACTCCCACCACTATAGGATCGCTTGGGGCTATTATTCGGGGTCTTTGGCAGAATACATTGGGTGCAACATCAGATGCTTCTTCACCCACAGGTTCAATTCATGCCAAATTGCGATCGCTTGCTGATGCCATAGGTGCAATTTCAGATACGGCGGCGCGCTCTGGCTCCCTGATGGCAATGTTGCGATTTTTGGCTGAATCTAATTTTGTAGAGTCGCAAACAGCCAGTGCCGTAACAGTTGGAACTAGCCTGACAACGGTAATTACGTTTGATTGCCGTGGAAAAAAAACGCTTGGCGTGCAACTGCAAAATACTGGTAGTACGGCACTTTCATCCTTGCAGGTACAAGCACGTTTTAACAGCAATCTAAGTATTTGGAATACCATCGCTTCCACTAATGCTGATTTCACTACCAATAATGGTAAGCAAAATAACAACGCCAGTACTGAAATAATCAATAGCAGTGGAACTATCGTTACTATTCCTGGTGGTGGTGATGGCTGGTTTCGGATGCGCTGCGATGGTATGGAATCAGTGCGAATTCAGGCACAAGTAGCAAGCGGAACTACTACGATACTGGCTCATGGAATCGCGGAAGCATAATAATTCGTAATTACGAATTAAGTATAAATAGGTATATATAAAATTTTTATTTGTGTACTTTCAGTAAATTTTGCCTAGATGAGCGCACTTGTCCTAAGCCAGACTTGAAACAAAAAGTCATGTGGAAAATAAGTGGTGAAAAGCGATTTGATTCAAGAGGCAACACCTTTATTGTTAGGGGTGATTGGTGGGGTGATTGGCGTTACCGTAATATTTTCTAATTTAAGTGACGCTAAAGCAGCAGCTGGTTTTGGTCTGGCTGGCACGGCGATAGCTGGAGCTTCTGGTTTAGCTCAAAGCGCGAAAAAAGATTGAAGACCCCGTTCTTAAAGATGGGGACTATTTCAGGAAACGAGCATGAGGCAAGCTTTGATCAGTTCAACACCAAACCCACAGCCGTCGCTGACAATCACTTTGGAATCGGCTGGCATATTTTTAGGAAGTTTAGTGTCAGTTTCGATATTAATAGGAATAATTATTAAAATAGTTTCAAAAGTTAATTCAATCAATAGTGAGATTAAAGATTTAAAAGAAGACTTGAATGAAAACAAAAAAATATTTGAGCAAGTGAAAACATTAGAAAGGGAAGTTCACGGACTTGATAAGCGTCTTGACATTCATCTTCAGGATTATTCAGGTTACAAGGATGTTTTACTTTTGGCGGTTAATGGAAACAAAGAAGCAATAGCCCACAAATGGAAGCGAACAGAAGAGGAATTTGAAAAAACTAATAGCGAGGTGAGGGAATTACAGAGGTATTTGCAGCAACGGGGAGATTTTAAAATTAGAGAATGATTGATTTGCTCACATTAATCTATTAACAATGCGATCGCGCATGGCTCCCTACCCTGGAGCATCGCCTCAATTCTTATATAATACTGATATTTATACTGGGACAAATGCAACAAAACACTACAACAGTATCTCTAACTTTAGAAGAAATGACTGCCTACACAAAAGCATTTGCAGTACTCCTACAAAATCGGCAGTATGCAATCTCAAGCGCTGCACTAAGCGCCCAAGAAAAACTCAAAGCAGCGATTCGCTTTGCCCAAACGCCAACAACTACTGAAGTTCCTACTGAAGAAGTGATTGAAGCTGAATTTTTGGGCTAATGAATCCAAGATTATTCCAGTTTTACGATTTGGTGTGTTTTGAAGAAAGTTCTAGTTGTCAATCCCTGTCGCTGTACATCGTCCAGCAACACCCAATAGCCTTTGTTCCAGGCATTCGTTACCACGCCGCTACAGCCAAGCCAGCCATCTTCACAGCAGACAACTTTGACGCGATCGCCTATCTTGATTTCGGTCGTGGTATTATTTGCAGCGCGGGCATTGTCGTTTTTCAAAGCGGTGGAGAAGCCGCCCGCACCCTTCAATAATTCTCTGATAAACGAAGGCAACGGCAAACAAGATTGTTTGTAGCGCGCTTCTAATTCTGTTGCTGCTTCTGGGTCTTCCAGTCGAATCAGTAAAGAGCGATCGCCCGTTTTTGCTCTTTTCCACTCCATCACTGGCTTGGGCGGCTTTTGTTCTTTAATCTGTGTGTTGATTTCGGACATGCGATCGCGCACTTCCCGTACCATCAATCGCTCTTGTTGCAACTGTTCCAATATGGGGCGATATTTTTCGCAGCACAGAGACATCAACGTCTTGATATCCAACAGATCCAGGTTATGTTCTGGGATTTCTGCTAACCATTCACCAATTTTTGCATAGGGTGTTGCTGTGGAAGATGCCCAGCCAAGCGATTCTCTTGCTTCCTTCCACTGGGTGCGATCGCTTTTGAGCTTGGCAACGTATACACCTTGACAGAAACTGATGAAAGCGCGGGTTAGTTCTGCGGCTTGTTGTTGAAGTTGAGTTAGGAGGGCGAAGAAAGTTTTGTCTTCACCCCAGGAAGAGCGCATCACTTGCCTGTGTACGCTCCTCCTGACTTTCAAAAGCAAAAGCGCCCAAATCTAATCTGGGCGCTTTGAAAGAAAATTACTTGTGTCATACACAATAACATGGTTGCCATTCTAGAGTCGATCCAAGTTTATCAACCTACTGAACTTGCTTCCATGGGTGAAGACCAGGGTAAGAGCATCTCAATCAGGCTTGACACAAGGAATCAGAAGAATCTAAAGTGTTGCTAATGAAAAAACAATTGAGAACCTGAACCATATAATTGTTATCCATAGCAGTGCGTTT
>NZ_JACAEU010000158.1:0-14574 GCF_013388695.1 Fischerella sp. | reverse complement strand
CATCTCTCGCCAAATGCTTCAGGATTTGTAATTCTACATCCATTGCCCTGCTTACCTTCCAGAGTTTTTTCTTTTGATTCTTTTATTCAGAATACCCGGAAAGTGACAGAAGAGGGTTATAGCTGGTAGATGGTAGTCCATTTTGTCTATTGTCTGTCATTGTACTTGTTACATTTATCACCCTAAATTAATGCAAGTTTAATCTAAAAATTGATAGATAAAATACGCTTTTAATTGCTTGATATGTAATTAATACATATAAATTATGCGGAATATTCATAATGTTTTTACTTAATAACTTTTCGTTAATCTTCTACCTGTAAGTAGCAAGGGTTTTGGGTAGTGGGAGGTACAGAAGTGATCGCAGGTCGCATTCTTAGTTAGGGATGAAGGGATAAAGAATCTTCTGACGAGACAAGTTGATAACCTGCATCAGCTGGCGATACGACTGAAATGAAAACCAATGGCTCTGAGCCGTTGTTGAATACTCCGTGTACACATCCGGTATGAGCGACTACTATATCTCCTGCAATGATCGGCTTGGTAGTACCTGTTTGATCCAGATAATATTCTCCCCTTCCGCTCAAAACAGTCCAGGTATCTTGCCCGTTAGGATGGGTGTGCATAGGGATTTTCTGCCCCGGCTTGATATACCAAGCCACAACGACAGCATCCTTGGATTCCGTAATCACCGAACGAATAGGCTCCCCATCTGTCGGCTGAAAAAATTTAGAACTGTTGAATATCCTGGTCGTACTCATCTTTGTTCTCTATCACTATTGGAGACAGACTACACTAATAAAAACAGTGCTACCTTTGAGAGTTATCTAAGATGCGATTGTCTCACTGCATTGTCTCACAGCTAAACAGACTATCAACAAATCGCTGGTGCTATTGCTAAAGCTATTTACCCTGGTCATCAAGGCGGCGGCATTTTAGGAACAATTCTTTTAGGAATTATTGGTGCATTTGTTGGTGGTAGTTTGGGCGTATTCTTCACTACAGGACGCTTTGCCCTAGCAGCCTCAACTCTGAGCATTCCTGGTATTTTAGTGGCAGTTATTGGTGCAATTATTGCTGTTTTGGTGTGGAACTTGTTAACCCGTCGCAGCGCTGTGTAATCAATTTAATTGCACTTGATTTATAGTAAACCTCAGGGAATTCATTACATTATATTTTCTCCCTGAATTTAAATAAAGCAGTAGCGCCAACCTGAATGTAGGCAGGCGCTATTATTATTTTTATATACAAAAAACTAGGTGCGATCGCCTGATTGAAGTGACGATGTACAAGAGCGATCGCATTAATTAAAACTGGTGAAATAAATCATCATGTGGGTAGAAGTGTAAAAACAAGGAAATAGGTAATTTAAAGACAACGGCAATTTTATAGATATGCAATGACGCGAGAAGTTACAGATACTGACGGAATCACTTGGACATGCACACAGGCGTATTCAGGTCTTTCGGATGAAAAGGAAAACAACACAGCTGCTCAAGTAAATGAGGAACGCGATACATATTGGGTTGTCTGCACACCGAGCGGCGGCGCTAAATCGGTGCGGCTCGAACTACCTGGTGAATGGGAAGATTCCTACTCTGATGAGGATTTGTTGAAGCAAATTAAGACAGGCTTGGAGAAATAAGGCAAATTCATGAGCTTTGGCACGAAAGCGAGGAGCAAAAATGTTGGGGCAATTTTTTGATGTTGCGCGATCGCTTTTATATGGATACTCTCAAGCGTCAAATTTGATAGTATCTCGGCAGATCACTTATTTACTTGATAAAGGCCTTGTACTCTTCAATCTTAATAGCCAAACGTGAAGCTATAAACGAACTTGCATCCTTGAGCGCTTTATAAATCTCAATAGCTTCTTCTAATTAATGTCAGATGACTTTATCACCTATTTTTATTTCCTAAGCATCTTCTGCTAGTACAATAGGCGCAATCATATTGCGTACATTACTTAACCCCTGGTGTAATGATTCTTTGCTAAAGTTATAACCGCGTTCGGCGGCCATATTCATGATTGTGCCGTTATCTTTAGCATCAATTGCAGCCAGAAATTGTTCTAGTAATACTTCATTCTGAAGAACAATTCTGAAAAATTCCATAACTTGCAGTTCGTTTTTAGCTTGCTCTATTGATGAACCAGTCATAGTTCAACTTCAACAAAATAAGATTATCGTGCGTGCGAGCGCGCTGGATGATATTGTAATAGCAATAAAAGTAGTATTACCTGGGGTCAGGTTAAACTAAACTTATTTCGTAGCAAATTTATGGAAACAAAACACAATTATTTCATTATCTTTGACACCTCAGAGGGAGCGTACTTGTGTTTAAATCCTGATAACAAAGGTTTGTTAACTTACTCAACCCCAAAACAAGCCTGTGATGCTTTCGAGTTGGGCTACAAAGAGCGTCATCAACAGCATTCCTCTACTTGGTCTACTAGTGCAACATTGCATTGGTTAAACCTAAAACCATTTGTGGTAGCTTTAAGTGCCAGCCTAACTCCAATGGAAGTGTTAAAGGCGCTCTCAAATTCAGATACTCCAGACCTAAAGGTGTATTCTCTGTCTAGTGTTGCTGTGAGTCATGTTAAGGGAGCTAAAGTTGACTTAGAAACCTGCCGCCATTATGAAGTATCAAAGGTAGAGTTGATTAACCCTAAATGGTGGCAAGAAGAACCTGCTTAATTATCTTCCTCTGTGTCACTTCATTACTCCTCAATAAGTTCTAACCCCGTCTCTCGTGCTACCCGTTGAGCCAACGATTCTCCAAAAGGGCGAGGGTTGGCTTGCAACCACCGCGAAAACTCATCCAAAATATTGACGTAACTATTTATATGCTGCTCTAACCAATCTGCCTCAGCTGCATAGCCCATATCATCAAGTGCAAGTATGACACAGGCATAGTTAAACATATTGCACAGTCCACTAGCTCTAACCTCAGCCAGCGCTTCCATGAAAAGTGGGGGGCGATGCCTTTCGGCAAGCCGCAGAGCGTCTACGCTACTCGATAATGTTTCCTTCCTCATCCCGCTTCACCTCCACCACCTTGACATCAAAACTTTCCCACTCCTGCACAGTAAACCCCGCTTTAGTTTCGTCTGGATACCGCCGCGCCATTTCCTGCCATGCTTCTTCTTCTGTCTCAGCCTTAATATAGTGTCCCTGTCTGGCTTCGATGTTATCTCGACCAATACAGTCGTGCAGGTATAATGCGTTACGTGTACATCGAAACTCGCGCATAGTCATAACCGTAAATGGCTAAAGATTTAGCTTACTATGTTAAGAAATTTTCTCCCAGGTCTGTTGTTGGCAAGACAGGCTTAAATGTTAGCCCTGGTGCGCCCAACAAACCGATATTGTTGTTATCGGTCATTGAAATGATAAGTCAAGAGCAGATAAGACAAAACCAAATTCCTCTATCTGCCGAACTCATAGCCACGTTTCTTAAGTTGTGGAGCCATCTTGAACCAATACGAAAAGCAGATATAGGATTGCCGTTTTACCATCTCACCAGTGATGGTTTCTGGCATTATCAAATGAAGGTGGGGTTTGAATCACTAATTGCTGCCAAGGTCAAAATCAGGACTCCCAGCACTATTAGGGAAACTGTAGAGTATGCTTACTTAGATAATGAACTTTGGTCACTGCTGCAAAACGAGAGCGATCGCACTGTACTAACCCACACACTTATTAATTCGTGGTTTCGCGATCGCACTTCTAACATCGAAACTCTACTACAAGTCAATGCCTTTGCTGAACTGCAAGACCAGTTGCAACGTTCCGGCGGTAAAGTTTACAAACCGGAAGAACTGGAGGATGAGC
This sequence comes from Fischerella sp., assembly GCF_013388695.1. NCBI lineage: Bacteria > Bacillati > Cyanobacteriota > Cyanophyceae > Nostocales > Hapalosiphonaceae > Fischerella > Fischerella sp. Next base: position 10,738 of record NZ_JACAEU010000158.1, on the reverse strand, counting down.
AAGCTGTAATTGTTCGGGATGGTGCATTTCGTAAAATTGTTGTCTCAACTTACAACCACACTTGCGCCTTCTGCGGGTTGCAAATACTCGATACCAATGGTCAAAACATTGTGGACGGGTCACACATCAAACCATTTTCGCTGTTTTATGATGACAGGATTGATAATGGTCTTTCTCTGTGTAAAAACCATCACTGGGCATTTGACCGCTTTTGGTTCACTATCAACGACGACTATACCATCATCGTTGCTGACAACTTGCGGGAAGACTCACCCAATGCCAAACCAATGCGGGAGTTTATGGGCGATCGCATTATTTTACCTAGCCAGCAGCAGTATTATCCAAGGCAAGACGCTTTAGCATGGCATAGAGAGGAATTTTCGAGGCGTGCTGCGTAGGATGTAGGTCTTAGCAGCCGCGTCCAGGCGATCGCATCATTCTACGAGCGCAAATACAGTATGATCCCAATCAATAAAGAGTTAATAAAAAAGTTATGTATACTGCTTACCCGTATGTAATTAAAAATGATAGCGGTGCATTCCTACAACACGATGCAACGATGGCAAACCCCATCTGGGGCAATATCGACACCGCCATGCACATCCGCCATTACATTGGTGCAGTCACGATTCAAGAGGTAACAGGTGGCTGGGTCTTTCAACTCAAGGGCGATCACTATGAATACAATTTTGTTTGTATATAAACCTAAAGCTTTTGTCAGTCAATGATTGCAAGTTTGTTTTTGAATAATAAATTTCAAAATAATGAACACACTACAACTAAAATTAGGAGATAAAGTAGGGGTATTTTTTTACGATGATTGGCGTGGTAGTAAAGCCATAATTGATGAAGTTACACATATTTCATCTAGTGGTACAATTACTCTCAAAAATGGTACTCGCTACAACCGCAATGGAAGAGAAGTAGGTGCTTTGGGTGAGGCAACTTATCTGTGTACACCAGAAAAAGCACAGACAATTATTGAAAAGGCTTCTGCACCACCACAGGATAAAGAAGTTATAGATGCGATAGACCCATTAGAAAAAAGACGTAAGAAAGCGGCTAAACTAGCAGTGAAATCAGCAATTCAAGCTCTAAATCAGTATGGTTGGTATGCTGATATTAATGGAGAAATGGATGCACTTGAATCTGAACTTGAGCAATTGATTTTATCTTATCTCGAACGACACGACCCTATTGAGTAAACTACTTATATGTACTACGGATATCGCTGCTATAACAAAGATGATAAGCCTCTAGGCTGGTTGTACACATTTAGCAACAATACTGAATATGCCTGGACTAATCAAGATTTACATTGGTGCAAGCGCTGGAAGACTGAACGGGGTGCAAAAAAACATTTTGATAATTACAACAATCGCTGGCAGTTTAAAAGCAAAGGTGGATATCTAAAAATTGAAACTATGCCTAATATTCCAGAACCTGAATCTACAGAATCACGCCGTCAGAAAATCTTAGAAGAATGGGGAGATGATGTAGTTATACAATCCCAAAATAAAGATGATGAGAAATCTTATAAAATGTCATTTATTCCAAAAATTGAAATACTGGAATGGCTTAAAAAAGAACGTTTTACTGATGATAATGGTGAGCCAGAAACTGATGCAGCACTCCTGAATAGGAAGTTATATAAATTAATGAAATTAGAGCAACAAGGATTTTAATCTAGTGATTATAAATAAATTTAATTTTGTATTAAAATACTATAATAATAAGTATAGTAAAAATTTCATGGCAAACAATGAAAGCAGAAGAACTAAAAAGTTTAGTTATTAATATTATTCAAGAAAAGCCTAGATTTTTTGACCATGTTTGTACTAAAGATATCAAAGCTCTGCTATTAGCACATTATAATATTTCTGTAAGTGAGAAAATGATTATTAAAGTGATGATGCAAGTAGTAGAAGAGGGGAAAAGCAAATTTGGTGGAGATGGTTACGAGTGTGGGGATGGTAGTACACTAACATGGGCTGATGAACACGCAGTAGCTGGGTCAAAAATGACAGGGGTTCATAAGTACTGGTGGTTTAACATTTAGCTGAATTTAAAAAATCTTCATCAACATAAACTAATGATTTTAGTGTAATGAGGATGACAATCAAATTTGAATTAATTGAAGGACTACCTGAAGATCATGGAACCTATCTTTTTTTGCTAGAAGATGGTTCTCTTAAAGAAGGATATTTTAGCTCTTTCCCTTTCCCCTATCATCAACAAGATGTGAGAGTTGCCAACTGTGAAGATGAAGAGTTTTATTATTATAAAGTTGTAGGTTGGCTTAAGCGTATAGAATCATGAATAACAACCTAGACCGTTTGCTGGATAAAATCAAAGAACAAGCAGACCTAATTGATAAGCTAAATCAACGTTCTAAATTTCGCTATAGAAGCACACAAAAACTAATCTTAGAATACGGACAACCTTTTACCAAAAAAATAAAGCCACCATTTAAAGGCAAGATTAAATCCTGCTTTGAAAATTGCTTTCAAGCATTGTTGAAGTATCCAAATTTTTACTACTGTGAAGGTTTTGCTATTGATGATGAACTGCCACTAGCAGTATCTCACGCTTGGCTTATCAATGAAAAAGGGGAAGTAATAGACCCAACTTGGATAGGTGAGCAATACAAAGGCAGCACTTATTTTGGCATAGTTTTTGATAGAGAATTCGTGTTTGAATTTGCCAGAAAAACTAAGTGCTATGGAATTTTAGATAGCGACTACATGAATGACCATCAACTACAACGTGAAGGCTTCCCACCATCAGCACTCCATCCCACATTTCATTCTTCTACAAGCGTGACTGAGTGAAATATTTTTGGGTGCGATCGCTCAATTGAAGTAATGATGCACATGAGCGATCGCACTATTCAATCATCTGGAAACTGCCAAGCTGAGATACTTTCTACATTTTTACTACCGCATTTGACACACTTAGCTTCGGCACTTGAATCCATCCACTCATAGCCGCAGGCATGACAATGGCAGAAAATATTATTGCGGTTTGCATCTTTTATACCCTGATGCCACTGGCGTTGTTGCTCAGGATTTGTGAAAGGAAAACTATCGGACATTTTAGTAAGCCTTATATTTCAGCATCAAAAGTTTAGCCAAAAGGTCTAGCCCATAGCCCCCACAGTTCTTTATTAAATGGGGACTTCCATCGTTGAATCAAGGCTTGTTCCAACTGCTGCCTAGCTTTTCTCTGGGTTGGTGCATCCCACCAAAAAGCAATATTAACCGCAGTCTTTAACCCATACTGGTAATGCAAGTCCTGATAGCTTGCTATGTAATCTTTGCAGTCGTGAATTCCCTTCCACCGCTTATTACTGCGGCAGGTTTCACCAATGTAGAGGATAAGGTGAGCAGCATTATCAACAACAAAGTAAAGACAACTATCACCAGGACTATCTGCTGGCATTCTCCAAAACGAGAGCGATCGCACTTCCAACTGTAAAGGATCAATCTGGTCTGGGTCGCAGTGGTTGGGTGCAAGGTCAAATAGTACGGTCTGCTCTGGTGGTTTGCTCTGTCTCACCCTTTGCTGATAGTCAAAAATCTGGGATTTCCACTGCACCAAAGCATTGTGGCTCATCACCAGTGTTTCTGCTCTACGCGCTGGTGTGAGGGTCAAATCAGAAAATAGGTTTAGCTGGTTGTGTTCTAAGGGCATCACAAGCAATGTAGCAAACAGTTGATTATTATCCCCTAGAACTGAAAATAATCAAGGGTGCAATAAACCTGGTAATAGGTTTAGGGGAGCGATCACACAAACTAAATTACAGCTTAATTCTGGCTACTTTCTCATCATTTTCTGAGTTCCACGCCATGAAATCATATCCACCATCTCTATTTTTTTGATAGTCGTACTCTAAATCTAAGGCGTGTGCAGCTTCTATGAATTCTTCTAATGTGCCGTCACACCAATCTATTTCTCGATTTTTAATTCCTCTAAGAATTGCTTTAGCGGCGTAACCGCTCTGTATTTCAAGCAACTGGCTTTGATGCCGCTACGCGATCGCACTCCCACGCAGCCCAACTCCAACAGCACCAGCAGCGATCGCCAAAAAAGACGTATGCAAAGTAATAAACTTTCACATACGTGTACACATGCGGAGATTCCAGTTATGCTGCTAGTTCTGGTTTTTGATTAACCCACTGTCTAAGTTGCTCTATTTTTTCTCTTTCATGATCCAGTAAATCATTTGGATTTAATTCCAACAGATGATGAATAGCTGCAATCACTTCCTCTCTTGTCCAGCCAAGAATCATATTGTTTCTGATTAAATCATCCAGACTCTTATAAGAAAAGAGGAAAAAGTCACCAAGATTCTTAACATCTTCAACAATTCTTTCGGAATCAGGATGAAGAATGTTTTGTGGTTTATAAAAACATCTCCAGATTTCTTTAAACCTTACATTATAGGCACATTCAAGCTCTCTGAACTCTAATTCATTTTCAGAACTTCTAGTTTCTCTTTGCACTTCATAGACTAAGTAATGTGTTTTGATGTGTCTATACCTTATCTCATGAGGCTTCTCGCTTATTTTTCTTTGTTCCCAAATGTAATTGTTTAAAACGTGTTCTATCTCAGCGTCCTCAGCATTTAAGCTCGTCATTTCAGGATTGTATCTTTGTCCATGAAGGTAGTATTTTTGACAAATAAGATAGCCTTCAGAAATAAATTTTGTTGTTTGAGGTATTGGCATAATTACTCCTATTTGACTCTTCTTATTTGGCAGAGAAACATAGGTTCACTATCAATTCCCTCTGCTTCAGGTCCGCTTACTCCTGTACGTGCAAGAGGTAGAGCTTCCCATACTCCGCCATGTTCTCTTGCATATCTAGAGGCTTCTTGCTGGCATTCTTGTAAAGTTCTGACCATGCCTCTTGTAACAACCCTGCCAACAGGATATTGTTCTCCCCCCTCTTGAGTAAACACCTCACCCCTTACAGTTGCTGTGTATGTTTCCTTTGTTTTGGTATTTTGCCAGACATAGTAAATCGTACCTGCTATGATTACTGTCCCAATCACCACACATCCTACACCAGCTGTACCTACACATATAGCTGGTGCTGCTGGTGCTAGAAGTGCTGGATTTGCTTTCGCTCTGTCTATCTTAATTGTGGTAACAGAAAATGCGATCGCCACTCCGACACTGATGATTGTTTTAGATTTAACTTTGCTCATCTTTTATTAAGAAAGTGGTGTCAGTGGACACCACAGAAACGTTTCCAAGCTGAGTCCTTAAACTCAGCATTTACGCTCTATTTGGCAAGAACAGCGAATGCCGAGTTTAGGTGCAACTTGCTACCGCATTTGGTTTCACTTTTTTTGACGCCGATATCAAGCAATCACAGCAAGTCAACCAAGAGCGATCGCATCTTTCTACTTCTGCATACTATCAGAATTTGGACATAATTGACCCATAATTGACCCATATATGGGTCAATTATGGAATAAAATCTTTGAGTAATCCTTTTTTGTGCCAATTCTGGGGCAGATTTGGAAAAATAGAAACGCTTAGGTAGCAATATGGATGCAGTAGAATCAAACCCCAGAAAGGATGAAATGCCTAGAAAAGATGAAAGGTTAGCTATCCCCGGTTTAGGGGAATATTACAATGACGTGTTGACTGTGGATGCATGGGTAAATGGTCGTACTAAGGTTTCACAAGCACAGTCTCTTTTGTGTGCCAAGCTCCAAGAGCGGGACAAGTTGATTAAAGAGCGGGTAGAGTACCTAGCTAAGAAGCGGGGGATTACCTTTGACCAGATGTGGGCAGAAATTCTTAATGGCACTGCTCAAAAGATGATTTCCGGTGAAGGTGAAGGACTAGAGTACAAGAGTGGGGATGAGGGATAATTAATGGAAGCGAAAAATTCAGCAACAGCTGATGATTTACAACTTTTTATTCAAGAGCTTGAGGAACTTGAGGATTTAGCAACTAAAGTTGTAGAAGCTTATTTAAATAAAGGTGATTGTTCAGATTTCAAGGCAGCACTTGAGGCGCTGGCAATATTCCTTAAAATTATGTAGTTCTTAAGCGATCGCACCCATTCAACATTTCCTCTAAGAAAAATGACACAACAAACTCAACCATCAAAAAATCTATTTGAGCCAATTAAGCCACCAAAGGTTAGTGAGGATTTATTGCCATTGCTGATTGATATTCTTCAGCCGCCGCCACCTCAGAAGCAACCAAAAAATTAGGTATGAAGGCGATCGCTTCCCTGGTCGCCTTTTTGATAAGTTAGGTGTCGTCATTACACCTGTTGGGTGCGTAGACGCGTAGCGGCTTCTCGGAACGAGATCGCACTGTTAGAACTAGGCAAGACAGAAGCCTCTTGGTAGTTCTCTTGAAAACTGGGCGTAAAGGTATTGAGAATCTTACTTGTCTGCGTAGAGAATGCAATCACATTAAAACTAGGAGCGATCGCAACCTTAAAGGAAAAAGCGCATTTATTGGTAAGACAATAGCTAAGGCATGATTATGATTTTTAAGAGAAGCGATCGCAAGTATTAATTGCAAATACCAGCTGTTGCTTCGCGTTGTTTGTTTGGATTATATAAGGTTACTTCGTAGTTGTTGTGCTTTTTGTCTGCTGCTATTTAGTTGATCGTGAAGTGGCCAAAACCTGGAAGCAGCAGCCAAAAAGCGGTGCAAAAAAAGCACCGAAAAGCCATTTTAGCACTTCCGTTCCTCCAGTGCTATGGCTTTTCTTGGGGTGCTTTTTTTGCGGGAGAGGAATAAGAGTGAAGAGAAAAGAGAAAGGGGTAAGGGTTGTCCTGTGGGCTGCCCTTGGGTTTGGTGGCGTGGGTTTTGGCGGTTGGCCAACCAGTTCCGGTGGTGGCGGTAGCAGCTTAGGCACAACATCACGACTTATCAGTTTCTACCTGTGCGTTCAAAGGCTTTAGGTCTGCTATGAAGCGATCGCCACCAGGTTTGGTTGTGCCATTGCCAAAGTGTCTTACAAAACTGTTTCTTTGGTTTTGGCCAACAACTGTCACGGGTCAGTTGTCGGTGGTTGGTTCACTCGCTCCCTGTCGTCGTCCCCGCGTCCCGTGCCACTGGGTCATTGCCTCCGGGTTCACGTCGTTTCCCTTCCACTCTTCTAATATAGCTTTTTTTAGCTATAGTGTCTATAGCTATTTTTAGATATAATATAAAGTTTTGTTAAAGCTTTCTATAACTTGTCTCAAGCTAGCTATTGGTTCACTGTGGATGGTTCCGCTCCTTCACCTCCTCCGGGGCGCGGTTGGGGCTGGGCCTTAAAGTTAGTCGCCTTTCCTTTGTCTTGTCCCCCAACCGCCACCCCTCCCCCGTTTCAGTCGCTCCACAACAAGAGGAATTCACAAGAGCGTAGGTCAAAACAGACTCAGCTGCTCATGTGTTGGTTCGTCTGTTAACCACTCTGGCATCCAAGAGCGATCGCCAAATTTAGTTTCAAAAAGTGGAAATAAATATATCTGCACACCCCGATACTTGGCGTAAGCAATCGTTAGCCAAGTTCCAGACCCGCCGCCGTTGGGGCTTTTGCAGGGCTTGCACCCATTTGGACAAGGCTTATTAGGAAAAGCATACAACCAAGGGTTTTCAAGGTCTGCGATCGCATCAATCATCCTTTTGCTACGTGCTGCAAAATGCCATTTTTGCTTTCCTTCCACCTCATACACCGTCAGTTGCTTGTTGTAGTAGCCCGCAGCCCGCCGCACAAAATCATCCAGCCCTAGTGCGTCTCCTACATGCCAATCTGCTGTGTGGTTGCTAATAAAGTAAGCAAAATCCTTACATATCTCGTGTTCCTGGGCTTTGGTTAGTTGCCTGGGGCCTGTGAAAGCTATCTGCATTTTCTTATCCTAATCTTTATATTATTATAGCTAAAAATAGCTTGTTTTATAGCTAAAAATAGCTATAATAAAAATATGAAAAAACCGAGGCGGCAACCTCGGCTGACGATTAAATAGCTAAAGGTATTTTACAATGCAAGACTTTAACTTCATTCTCAATCACTGCGATCGCACCATCGAGCTTTACGAAAAGGTGGAAAAAGAGTTAATTGATAAAAACCTCTCTCCGAACAGTGCCAAATGGGTACAAGAGGAACTCCAAAGAATTAAGTGTTTGATTCAAGGCTACCAAGAAGCAGAAGCCAAGGAAATGGCGAATTATTTTAATCAATAAAAGTTTAGGGGGTGAAATACCCCCATCTCCTCAGTAATTCATCTCTGCAACATTATTCTCAAAGCATCCCATGAACGCTACACAAAAATTCTCTGCCAAAGCCCACACACGCCCCAATTACAATTACTCTAATTTTCATAAATCTTTATTGCATGAAAACAACGCTGAAGACTACGCACTGCGACACCTTTACAGCCTTGAGAACACTAAGGAATTACTCAGACAATGGGGATGGTTAGAGGAGGATATTAAAAAAGGTATTGACTTGATAACAATCGAAGTTTACGAAACTTTTGTATATCTGCATATTCCCAACAAAATCGTTAGAGAGTATAAAACACCAGTTCCTCACACCACAATAAAAAAAATCAAAGGTCTATCCCGGTTTGTCTCAAAGGCTGATTTTGTAGATGTATTAATAAATCGTTGCTGGGATAAAGCAGACCCCTATAAGCTACAAATTGGTGATAATTGGCATGAATTAATTGCTAAGGGAATGACCGATGAATTTTATGAATTAAATCTTTTACCTCACTCTATTACTTGCTCATGTCATGCTTACAGTGGGATTGAAAAAGCATTTTTGCAGGATAAAGTAGCTAAAAAATACTTAATTGTTCATCCTGTAGTAGTGGGTCAGATACCAGATAAGCATGTATTCGGAGCTTGGAAATATTTGGGAGCTAATACACAGATTCAATATGAACACTGCTGGGCTAATCGCAGAGATGCAGCGATAGCTGAAGTAATAGGTAGACGATCGCTCTATGAAATGGTATCTGAGGAATTTTTAGAAGACATCCCAGAAGATTGGTAAAAATAACTGTGATCGCTTTTCTCTTCAACCAGAGCGATGGCAACGAGAACACCCCAGGCATAGCACCCATAAAAATTATCACTCTCTCTTCATCCTCTAAGAAAATTATGCAATCAAAAGTAATTCTGAAAAAATGCCTACATACTCCCCCTTGGGAATGGGAATGGGAAAATCTAAATAATCTAAAAAGCGAGGAAATTGCAGGGCTTTGCAAAATAATGGGAATCCCTCACAGTGGAACAAAAAACGAAAAAATTGAGAGACTAAAAACAGCCTCAGACGTGAGACATTTTTTACATAATCAAAGCTTAGAATCTCTGCAAAAACTACCTAAAAAGCTGCTTGTAGAGAACGCAAAAAAGGTAGGAAAAGCCAGCTATTTAAACAAATATGGCATTGCAGCCGCCTTAATAAATTGGCGTTCAGAATGTCAGAGAAAAGGCAAAGAAGTTGTCAGACAGTCCAGAGAATACGCCAAAACCCAGCCTAAGCAATTATCTCTTTTTTAATTAATCTGCGACGCCCTCATACAAGTAATCACTTTCCCTAACAGATAGTTTCTTAATCTCCCCCTTCATTGATTTAAAAAGGTATTCGACCAATGCAATTAATTTTCAAATCAGCAATAGATGCTTTATCTGTAGCAGAACAACTCTACAATGTTGAACGAGTAGATAACATTTTAATTACTGATAAAGTTGATTATGCAGCCCTAGAGTTAGCAGTTAGTTTAGCTCAGGTAAGTTTTCCCGCTTTCAGCTTTCCCATTGTTAGCAGTTTAAAATGCCGTTTACCATTCCCCAGGCATGAGCGAGAATGCACAGATGAAAATACACCAAAAATATATGTAGCTTGCCTATCAGCTTATAACTGTGGAATGCTTCACGGACTTTGGATTGATGCCACCCAGGAACCGGAAGACATAGAAGATGATATTAAATGGATGCTTTCTTGGTCGCCAGTTGCAGACACAGAAGCCTGTGAAGAATGGGCAATTCATGATTATGAAAACTGGCAGAATATCAAACTTGATGAATACGAAGACATAGAGCGTGTTTCAGAACTAGCGAATTTACTGGAAGAACATGGTAAAGCCTTTGCTGTTTACTATCAATACTACGGTAACGATGCCACCATTGAAGACTTCCAAGAGCGCTATTTAGGGCAATACAAGGATGAGGAAGATTTTGTTTATCAAAGGTGGGATGAGTGCGGAACACTGAAAAAGCTAGAAGAGTTAAACATCAATGAATCTTACATTGATTGGAGTGCGATCGCTCGTGATTGGTTTATAGATTCGTACCACTCGGTAGAAGTTGGATATAAACAAACCTACGTTTTTAGTCGTCATTAAACTCATGTCCCTGTGGGTAGGTGGTCAGACCCTCATATTTAAGAATTATGCAAGCAGCACACTGTGCTTTATTCGTAGCACTAAAAGAGTTCCCAAAAGCTCCCGAATTAGCAAGTGCAAAGCAATGTCTAGAAAAAGCAGTTGCTCTTTCCAAAGAGTATCACAGAATAAAATACTCTATCTTTTGGAAAACTTCACCAAATAAATTGAAGAAAAAAACTAGTCAACAAATGCATGAAATAGCCAGGGTAAGAGCATCTCAATCAGGCTTGACACAAGGAATCAGAAGAATCTAAAGTGTTGCTAATGAAAAAACAATTGAGAACCTGAACCATATAATTGTTATCCATAGCAGTGCGT
>NZ_JACAEU010000157.1:0-41960 GCF_013388695.1 Fischerella sp. | reverse complement strand
GGGCCGGGGAGAGGGGGAGAGGGAGTGAATACTTGTGACTTCTGATTTCAGCAGGGGTAACAATTTTTCCCAGTCAAAGCAAGCATCCCCTAGATCGGCGAGTCGGTCAATCAAAGCATTGAGTTGAGGGAGTTCTGCTGTGGGTACTAAACCGAGATGGCGATCGGGAATGGTAATGTTATCTTGTCGTCGCAATACACCGAGAATAGGTAATTGTAGGGGTTCGAGAGAATCTTTGAGCAATTGCAGGTGGCGATCGCTTCCCACACGATTTAGGATCGCACCGACTATTTTAATTCTAGGATCAAAGCAGCGATAACCGTGGGCGATCGCTGCCGCAGAACCAGACAAGCGACTGCAATCAATCACCAATACTACAGGCAAATCCAACAGCCGCGCTATGTGAGCAGTACTGGCGAAATCTGTCATTTGTCCTTTGTCATTAGTCATTTGTTCTTGGTTTTTTACTAATGACAAATGACCAATGACTAATGACGAAACTCCATCAAATAGCCCCATCACTCCTTCCACGAGGGCATATTCACATTGTCGAGTGTGATAGGCAAAACACTGCTGTACGTAGGATTCAGATGTTAGTACTGGGTCTAAATTACGACAAGCACGTCCAGTTACTTGCTGATGAAACATTGGATCTATGTAATCTGGCCCAACCTTAAAAGATTGAACTTGCTTTGCCCACCGACATAAAGACGCCAACAGGGTGAGTGTGACAGTAGTCTTACCCACCCCGCTGCGTTCTCCAGCAATAATTAAAGCCATGAGTGAGAAATTATGAATTATGAATTATGAATTATGAATTGTACTAAAGAATACCGATTCATCATTCATTATTCATCATTCATTCCTAATTCTTAACTCCTAATTTAAGAATTTGCCCGATCACCGCAAGGCTTTCTTCAAACAGTGCCTCATGACCCCAGCGTTGTACCTGTTGACTTAGCAGAACTTCTGCCTTTTGCTCTGAGAGTGAAGTCACTTGTTGGAATAGTCCAACAGATTGGGCACCGCCTTGGGTTTCCATCCGCATACAACCGCCAGTTTCCGAACAGATAACTGTACCGCAGTTCGCTTGTGGATTTGTGGAACTTAGGCGTAAGGCAATCAAATCACCAGGAACTTCGCCCACATCAGCAACCGGAACTCCTGCTAACTCGGCTTCTATTTGCCGTTGGTCGTCAGCGGTAAAGCTAATGCGTGTAATATCGTAATCTCCGCTTTCTTTTTGATAAGAAACCGGATGCCAACTCAAGCGACTTGCCAACCAACCCAAAAATAGCAACGCTTGGGCAGGGTTGCCTTTTTCGTAATCAATATTGACTCTGTCAATTTCTACAAGGGCGGCGCGACGCTGTGGCGGATCGTAAGCCTCAGCTGTTAACTCTTGCCATGCTGAGAGGCGACGCCAGTTTAAATCAGCTAATGGTACACCATTTTCTGCCAATGCTTGCAGGCTAAGTAAATCCGTTTCTGGATCGTTAAAATTGCAAGAATCGACAATAATATTATTGCATACTGCGGCTAGTCGCTTAAATAAACTATTGTTGGGGTCTGGTGTTGCTTTCCACCACAGAAACTTAGGTAAACCCCCAATCATCAATGCTGGCACCATACCACTAATCCGTTCTAAGGCGGCGGCGGTTCCGGTAAGAGTTATGTATTCGCAGCAGATCAAAGTACTTGATGAACCTTTTTGGATCGGGCAATAGGCAGAGACTTGTGCCTTCACGCCTTCGTCTTCTCCAACTACTGGCAGGAGATTAATAATACGGCAGGGGTTGCGGAGGGCAATTTCATCCGCAATTCTAGGGCTTTTTGCATCCAAGCTATAGGAACCAGAAGCATTTTCGGCTATTGCGTTACTATAGTGACGTTTGGCAACTTCTTCTCGCAACAGAGTCAAAGTTTCCTCTGTAGCTGTTCCAGTCTCTATCAATCCGTACTTTTTCTGTACTTCCCGTAATGCTGCTTGTGTTTGCGGGCCAGGAATGCCATCAATTGGGCCATTGTAAAATCCCAAAGCAGCGAGTAAATGCTGGGTTTCTTCCGACTCGTAAACCACCAAAGTAAATGTGGTTGCCCTTGTCGCCGCCGGAAGTGTACCATCTTCGCCAGCAATGCCGTAACTTTGCCAAATTTGATTTAGTTCCGCTTCAATATCTGTAAGCGAAACGTCTTTTGGAGCCTGAAGTGAAAAAATAGTAGGAGCTTGGAGAGTCATAGCGATTGAATTATGAATTATGAAGTATGAATTATGAAGTAGGGTAAAGGTTAAAGGATAAAGGGTAAAGGTGTTTTCCCTTTCCCCCTTGCCCCCTTATCCCCAGAGGGGGCCCGAGTTCCCCCTTCCCCTTTCACCTCTTCTACAATCTCCGCCAGCGGCGATTATCTCTGTTAATCAATAATTCCGCTTCTACGGGTTCCCAAGTACCAGCTTCATACTGGGGAATAGTTGCCGGATCTGTAGGTGCATCCCAAACAGAAAGCGCTGGTGTGACAACCTGCCAAGCTGCTTCCACTTCGTCTCCCCGTGTGAACAATGTTTGATCGCCCATCATACAATCCAAAAATAGGCGATCGTAGGCATCAGATTTCGCTTCGATGCCAAAAGAGCCATAACTAAAGTCCATATCTACCGAACGGGTACGGAATTCTGCCCCAGGCATTTTGACATCAAAACGTAAGGAAATTCCTTCATTGGGCTGAATCCGCATTGCCAGAATGTTGGCATTCATTTGTTGGGCGGCAGATTGAAACATCCGAGAAGGAACTTCGCGATAGTGGATGGAAATCTCGCTGACTTTTTTCGGCATCCGCTTCCCAGTACGCAGGTAGAAGGGAACTCCTTGCCAGCGCCAGTTGTCAACCAAAAACTTCATCGCTACATAGGTGGGTGTTGTGGAGTTGGGATTAACCCCTGGTTCTTGTCGATACCCGGGTACGGGTTTCCCTTTCATCCACCCGGCACTATATTGACCGCGCACTGCTGAAAGGTGGAGATTGTGGATATCTGCAAGACGGGTAGCTTGTAGTGCCTTCACTTTTTCCGTACGGATACTGTCGGCATCCATCGAGTTAGGAGGCTCCATTGCTGTCAGACAGAAAAGTTGCATTAGGTGGTTTTGCAACATATCCCGCAGTGCGCCGGAGGTTTCATAATAGCCAGCCCTGTCTTCAACTCCCACAGTTTCAGCTACAGTAATCTGAACGTGGTCAACAAACTGACGATTCCACAACGGTTCAAAAATCGCATTGGCAAAGCGAAACACCAGCAAGTTTTGTACTGTTTCTTTACCCAAGTAATGGTCGATGCGGTAGACTTGCTGCTCTTTGCAATATTTCTGCACTACTAAGTTAAGGCTCTTAGCAGAAGCTAAATCGCGACCAAAGGGCTTTTCAATCACCAGACGATGCTTGTAAGGATCGTCCAGCATTCCCGCAGTTCCTAGCTGTTTAATTGCCTCTGCAAAGAAGTTGGGTGCAACGGAAAGGTAGAACATCCGGTTTCCTCGGGTTCCCCGTTTCTCATCTAACTCCTTCAACAAAGTCTTCAGCTTCTGATAGCTTTCGGTGTTGTCGATATTACCAGAACAGTAGAACAGTCCTTGGGAAAAGTCTTGCCAGAGTTCCTCCGGGCCAACACCGCCATGAACTTCTTCCATGCCCTTTCGCATTTGTTCGCGGAAGTACTCATGACTCCAGTCTCGACGTGCCACGCCGACAATAGTTGTCTCTGGTGGAATGCGCCGTTCCCGTCGCAATTTATAAAGTGCTGGCACGAGTTTGCGCCAAGTAAGGTCTCCAGAAGCACCAAAGATGACTATGATCTGGGGTTCGGGCATCCCTTGCTGTTGCAGACCTACCCGCAGGGGATTTTCTAGCAGACTGACCATAATAATTTTGGATTTTAGGTTTGAGAGTTTGGGATTTGTTAGTAGTTAGTAGTTAGTAGTTAGTAGTTAGTGGTTAGTGGTTAATTATTGACTACTAACCACTATCCACTAACCACTAACAATTACTTACACTGGCGACAACTCCTTGATCTTGTTTTCTAAGGAGTTCATCAGGGATTGGAAGGGCTTGACAAATTTGTCAATACCTTCAACTAGCAGTTCGTCCATCACTGTGTTGATGTCGATGTTCACGTCTGGATCTTTAAGGCTTTCCATCAGGTTATAAGCCTCCTCTACGTTTGTTTCCACGCGGTTAGCGACATCGCAGTGATCGGCGCAAGCTTCAATTGTCGCTGGTGGCAGGGTGTTAACGGTATCCGGCCCAACCAACTCATCAACGTACATCACGTCGCTGTAGTCGGGGTCTTTGGTGCTGGTGCTTGCCCACAGTAAGCGTTGCACTTTTGCACCTTTTGCCGCTAAAGCTTGCCAGCGATCGCTTTGCACAATCTTTTTATATTCCTGATAGGCAATCTTTGCGTTAGCGATCGCTACTTTTCCTTTAATTGCCTTTAGCTTTGCTTCAACATTCTGATCGTCAACACCTTTGGCTAGCTTGGCGTCAATCTTACCATCAATGTTGCTGTCAATCCGGCTGAGGAAGAAGCTAGCTACAGAAGCAATTTTGCTGATGTCCTTACCTTGCGCTGCTCGTTTTTCTAAGCCGCGAATGTAAGCCCAAACTGTGTTGATATAGCTTTGCACCGAGAACAACAGCGTGATATTAACATTAATGCCCTCGGATATTACCTGCTCGACCGCTGGTAAACCAGATTCTGTGCCGGGAATTTTAATCATGACATTTTCCCGACCGATTTCTTGGAAGTAGCGACGAGCTTCAGCAATGCTTGCTTCAGTATCGTGAGCAATTGTGGGTGGTACTTCTATGCTGACATAACCATCCAACCCATTCGAGCCTTCGTAAACAGGGCGCAAAATATCACAGGCATCGCGGATATCTTTGAAAACCAGCGATTCGTAAATTTTGTAAGTTGGCAATCCAGCCCGAACTCCGGCTTCGATATCGCGATCGTACATGGCATTATTGGCGATCGCTTTTTCAAAAATAGTTGGATTAGAAGTAATCCCGCAAATACCTTTATTCTCAACCAAGTCTTTCAGTTCACCGGACTGAATGATGTCACGGCTCAAGTTATCCATCCAGATACTCTGACCGTAGTTTTTTATCTCTAATAAATGATTTGTTGTCATGAGTTTCTTTTAACTCCTACAATTATCTTTCCAAGAGATATTTTTCAAATCGAGTTAGTTGTTGTTGGTTGGTTGTTGGTTGTTGATTGTTGGTTATTCCAAACACCAAACAACTAACACCAAACACCAAACAACTAACACCAAACAACAATTACTAATGGCCGTTCTGAATAAAAGACTCTACCTTCGCCACATCTTCTTTGCTGCCAATAATCAGAGGGGTGCGTTGATGTAGTTTTTTTGGCACCACGTCCAAAATATTTTCATGTCCTGTAGTGGCACGACCACCTGCTTGCTCAATCACATAAGCAAGGGGAGCAGTTTCATAAAGTAGGCGTAGTTTACCTTCTGGTTTTTGAACTGTGCCTGGGTAGAGAAATACACCACCTTGAATCAAAATCCTGTGAATATCGCTAACCATTGCCCCGCTATAGCGAGCGGTATAACCTTCTGTACGATGGACATAGCGGATATATTCCCGAATTGATTCATCCCACTGCCAAAAGTTCCCCTCGTTAACGCTATACACAGGGCCATGGGCAGGAATCTGAATATTTTCTTCGGTCAGAATAAACTCCCCTAAGCTGGGATCGAGGGTAAAGGAATGAACACCCCTTCCTATAGTATAGACTAGCATTGTACTGGGGCCATACAGGATGTACCCGGCAGCAATTTGCTTGCGTCCAGATGCCAGCAAATCAGTTGCCGAACCATCAATGTCTTCCCCTTCCTGTTGGCGAATCGAAAAGATGGAACCCAAGCTGAGATTAATGTCGGTATTAGATGAGCCATCAATAGGATCGTATAGCAGAGTGTAGCGGCCAATTGGGCAGTTTTCAGGAATGTAGTAAGGTTTTTCCATTTCCTCAGAAGCTAAGCGACATACTAATCCGCTTTGCTTGAACACCCCGATAAATACGTCGTTGGCATAGACATCCATCTTTTTGACGGATTCTCCTTGGACGTTAGTCTCTCCAGTAAATCCGAGAACACCTTCCATTAAACCAGCGCGGCTAAGATGACGAGCAATAAGTTTGCCAGCCAGCGCGATGCGATTCATCAGTGCACTCAAATCCTGTGCTTCTGGGGAAAAAGTCTGAAGTTGCTGTAGGACGTGACGGGATAAAGTAGTACAATCACGATCTAAGCTGCGGTCTGCGGCAGCGTCTTTGATAGACAGCCCTAAAGATTCTGCTGCTTTAGTCATTATTTTGTCCTCCCTAGCAACTGGCTGTTTTTGAGATTGAGCCGTGTTTAGCAACTTGTGGTTGCTGCCTCTATCTTAGAAATGTAATTTGACAATTCAAATGTGATTTTAGACAAACTAAAGAAATCGGCCTCTTGTGGCGTTAGCGCCAAGTAACTTTTCCATTTGAAATGCTATTCCCAGAAAATCTACCTAGTTTTACTGGTAATCCAAATTTATTGGCTATGCACCAGCCATTAGTCAGAATGAGTAAAAATAGCTGTGACAGCAAAAATCGACCAATCGTGCCATTTTCTGATTAGTCACGACCGGCCGGATATTTTGCTGCTATTAAGTTGTTGGTTGTTAATTATTTCTAGCTACTTCTGCGACTGATGCCTTGCGTAACGAGAAAATAATTTGCTATGATTGTCTTTCACAACTGCTTAAGAGTATTGTTTTTTTGCCCAACTACCTCGTCGGTTATCTTCTCGTGGTCTTGCCTTGTTAACTCTAAGTTGACGACCCATCCATTCAGCGCCATCTAACTCTGTAATCGCTGCATCTTCTTGGGCATCTTCAAGCATTTCAACAAAGGCAAAGCCGCGCAGCTTGCCAGTATCGCGGTCAGTGGGCAAGACAACTCTTTTAACCTGGCCGTAATCAGCAAAAACTGCTTTCAAGTCTTCTTCAGTAGCGCTGTAGGAGAGGTTTCCAACGTAAATAGTCATCTGGATCACGTAAGTCTCAACTCGAAGCGATAAACTCAGCTGAAAACAGAGTTAACAAAAAACATTAAGATGGCTTTCGTCTGATCTGATTGACCATGGCGACCAATGTAGAAAGAAAGCAACTAATGAAGTTACATTATCCACGAGCCGGCCAATAGTCAGGCTGAATTTCCGCGTACGCTCATATGATAACCGATCTCGACATTTTTGGAAGTATGAGATTTTACAAACCCTTTTAACTTCAAATTAGACTCTCTTATATCTGTTGTTTATCTTATGGTTAAGAGGGTTTTCCTTAGTATTTTCGATGCTTTCAGTGTCAAATCTACCTATTTGTGCAGATGCGAAATTTCCCTATTTACCCGTCTTTATTTTAAAAAGGAATGGAATTTTTAATTAAGCGATCGCACTTAGCTGAAGTGTATCGTTAGATATCAGCAAAGATATATTTGTGTGAGTAAAAACGAGCAATAAAAATACAGACAAAGGTCTGCTGAATTTCAGCAGACCTTTTAAATAAAGAAATTTCAAAACTAGCTAAATTTTATAAAGGGTAGGTTGAAAATCCTGTGACTTTTAGTCTAGGGATGAAAACCACTCTTATGAGCTTTAGCCCTAAGTGACATTTTATTTGCCGTGGAGATGGTAAGCTTATGAAATGAAAGTGGCAGGGTAATCAAACACTTAAAAACCGATTGCTACCTAACACGTAGACGAGTCAGTGCGGTCTTGGAGTCTCCCCAAATAAAACAACTGTCGTGCTGTACCTTGACAATAGAATCTTGCTGGTTCTACTTCATTGTTCTAGCATTCTCCCTAGAAGTAGGTAAAAGATTCACTCAATTGCAATTGACTGAGGACCCCCTGCTTTGCCATTATGTCCCTCAGTAGTAGAGGTGGTGTAGGTGGTTGAGCCAATCTGTTGAGATAGCCAGCTTTTAACAGGATCGTCAGCAAGGTTGAGTCGAAGCACACCAGAGAAGAACCCGCCCATAAATGAAACTGGGTGCTGGGTGAATTGTTGCCAGATTGGCGTCAGTTCGTCAATGAACATAAGTAATTTCCTGGCGTTAGCATCAAGAATTGTTAATTTAACATCAATCTTAGCGCGTGCAGTGCTGCTTTGGTTAATAAGCGTGTTTCGTAGAGATGTGGTTAAGATTGTTAACGTGCTATCAACAGGCTCAAACAATTTCGCCGTATCGCCACCCGATACGATCGTCTCCATTCTTTTGTGGTTATAGTTTGAAAACACACCCTAGGGAGATCTTATACTTTGAAGAAATCCTCTCAGTTTCGAGTTTTCTGTCTCATTAACCATCATCAAAATTCCTCTGCATCTGGTGCGTTAACCGAAATTACAAGTATTACACCAGATGCAATATTATTAAACAACAAATACAGGACGATGACCAATCCAAGGTTGAGCAGCTTCCAATTGCGCTGCTAAGCTGATGAGAGTTGCTTCCGCGGCAGGTTTTCCAACTAATTGCACGCCTATAGGTAAACCTTTTTCGTCAAAACCAACAGGAAGTGCGATCGCTGGTTGTCCGGTGGCATTAGCTGGGGGACAAGGAGCAACCCAATTAACAATATTCTGGAATGTATCTTCTGGACTCAGATGCGCCCATTCACCTACACGGATGGGTGAATGCAAATATACGGGCAATACTAGTACATCCACAGTGTCAAAAAATGCTACGATTTGCCGCGCTACCATTTGCATTTGATAAACAGCCTGGAGGTACTCGCCAGCAGAACCAGTGCGTGATAACAACCAACGATTCACAGGCTGCAATGCCTCAGCCGGAAGACCTGATGCAGCTACACCAGTTTGCCACACGGTTTGAAACGGTTCTATCAATCCGCTGAAATCTGGGGATTTTTCTGCAACTGTGTGGCCGAGTTCTTCTAATAACTTTACTGTTTGCAGCACGCCTTGCTTACAAGTGGCGTCAGCTTCTCCAATCGGCAGAATACTAGTAGCATATGCTACGCGCAATCTCCCAATTCTTTCTTTGCTAGCAGTGAGGAAAGATGGTTCGGGATCGGGTAGCCAATAAGGATCGCCTGCGACATAACCTGACATTACATCTAAAAGAGCAGCAGCATCGGCAACAGTACGGGCGATAGGGCCATTAGTTGCAATCCCACTGAGGCGATCGCCCACAGGTGCATGAGTCACCCGTCCCCGCGCTGGCTTGATTCCTACCAAACCGCAGCAAGCCGCAGGCCCGCGAATCGAACCACCACCATCGGAACCTTGGGCGATCGCACACAATCCGGCTGCAACTGCTGCTGCTGCGCCACCACTGGAACCGCCAGGAGTATATTCTAAATTCCAGGGATTTCGGGCTGGAGGAAATCCCGTAGGTTCTGTGTAAGGAAATGAACCTATTTCGGAAGTAGCAGTTTTACCGAGAAGAATAAACCCAGCTTGTTTAATCCGCGTCACTACACCATCATCGAAGTCAAGGATATTGTTGAGTAATGCCGGATTACCGAAGGTACAGGGGACACCCGCCACAGCGTTAAGATCCTTAATAGAAATAGGCACGCCAAAAAACGGTGGTAGCTCGTTGCTGCTTGCCAGCATTTCCGTTTTGGCTTTAGCATCAGCAAGAGCTTGCTCTGCCATCACCGTAAAATAACTTCCCAGTTTGGGATTCAAGCGTTGAATTCGTTCTAGGTATATTTGCACCAACTCTAGTGGCGACACTTCCTGGCGTCGGATTAACTGTGCCTGTTCTAGGGCTGGGGTAAAGGCTAAATCAATTTCATTCATTTTTTAGAGCCTCATCAAAGTAATCCTGACTTTACATAAAAATGCAGTTCGCCCTGAGACTGGAAGTCTGCGATTTCTAATCGCCAGGTATTTTTTGCAAAATGGGATGCCCCTTAAAAATACCTATTTTAGTTCAAGTTTATTTTCAGGAAACGAACACTCCACGGTAATTTTCAGGTTACTTTTAGCAGTGCCTTTTGTCACATAGGGAATCCCTGCTTCTCCACCCAGTTTGATGCCAAACTCTAAGGTAACTTTATCGTTGAACAGTTAACAACAACATTAGTTATTCATTTATTATTGACTTACAATTCCCGACCACTGCACTTTTTTCTGTTTTTCTCGACGATAAGAAAAGAAATGCTCTGGTGTTTGGTAGGTACAGTAAGGAGCGATCGCAATTTGTTCCGGACTAATTCCCAATTTTTCCATCTGTAAAGCATTCACTCGCCGGACATCCAAGCGCACTTTGCCGGGATTTGGGTCTGGAAGTAAGGGAGAATTTGGTAGTTCGTGCAATGCCTCGACAATCAATTCCTCGTTTTCATGTGGTATAATGCTAGCCCCGACTTCAGCGGCTACTTGAGTGGCTACCTGGTATACTTCTTTGGCGATCGCAGGCCCCATTGCTATTCGTAAATCTTCAATTTTGCTGCCCTGAGCTTGCAAGCGGGCAATTGCTTGCGGCACAATCTTTGCTGCTGTACCTCGCCACCCAGCGTGTACTGCTGCCACCAATCCTGTTTTTTCATCAGCAATCAGCACGGGTGTACAATCAGCACTGGCTACCCATACTGCTTGCAAAGGCTGTTCGCTCACTAAACCGTCTGCCGATACCAGAGCAGAATTATTTTCTTCCTCTATCTCATTTAACTGAGTAACAATTTCCGAAGGCGTGAGCACAGTGTTGCCATGTACCTGTTTTAAGCGATATCCTGAAGCATCTGGATGCAGTACCATCGTCAACTCTTCTGGAGAACGAGGCCAAAAATGTTGGGTAAAAAAGCCATGCGGCCAAGCTTCAAGAAGACTACAAGTCAGATAAGACATTCCTTCCCAAGTATGCCAGTGCCAAGTGTGCATCTTCCAACCAGCCTAAAAACGAAATAAAAATCAGCCAATTAATGCTAACTTGAACAAGAAAATTTAGGTAAACTCTGTGGGATTGGATCGGCAACAGTTGGAAGTAGCCCTAAGAGTCGGGCGCGAGTATACTTATTTACCGTTTCGCTTGCATATATTTGAATCTGTCGCTTCAACTAATCAAACCCTTTGGGAATTGGTAGAACAAGGAGTCGAGCCTGGATGTGTAGTTATTGCCACTCAGCAAACAGCTGGACGGGGACAATGGGGACGGCAATGGATTTCGCCAGCGGGAGGATTGTATCTTTCGCTGTTTGTTGCTCCTCATATAGCAGCTAACAATAACTATCAGCTCACTTTTGCTAGTGCTTGGGGAATTGCCAATCAATTGCGAAAATGCGGCGTCGATGTTGCGATTAAATGGCCTAACGATCTAGTTATCGACAAGCGCAAATTGGGCGGTATTTTAACGGAAACCAAAGTCAATCAAGGAACAATTACTCAAGCAGTCATAGGTGTTGGGATTAATTGGACAAACCCAGTCCCAGAAACTGGGATTAATCTGGAAACATGGCAAGCTTCCAAAGAGTCCAGACCTATATCCAGTTTAGAAATGCTGGCGGCGAAAATTTTACTAGGAATAGAATCCGGTATACAGAGTCTTTTGCAAGAAGGAGTAAATATATTATTGACTCGCTATCTGGAATTGCTAGCAAATGTTGGCGATCGCGTATACGTCAACAATTTGGCAGGCAATATAGTTGGTGTGACTCCTACTGGGGAACTGCATGTGCGTATGGATATATCTACATCCGTAACTTCGACAGTACCTGAAATCTACCTCCAGCCCGGTATAATCAGTTTGGGCTACAGCAAAAATCAGGTTAATTTCTAAGCTTTCCCAAAACTTTAAATTTGGGCTGGGAAACTACTGACAAAATTAAGATTAGGCAAACTACGTACTTACACCACCACCAAGCAATGACGCAGCGCAATCACTCTGCCCCTAACCGTTTGCACCACTCATGGCAGCGAACGCTGCCAGCACAGAGTATCTGTTGGCTTGGCAGCTTCAGCCTTCTGAGCAGCGGCCTGGTACTTGCCCAAACCGAATCAGCCATAGACAATATTGTCCCGACAGTAGAAAATACCCAACCAGCAGCGGGCAATATTGTCAAACAAGAAGTAGTTGAGCGTAGTCATGCTGCTCCTACTCCAGAGGTAGCTCAATCGCAGCCGGAATTTTCTCAACGGCGAACCAGACTTAAACACAAACTGCGGAAAGTCGAAATTTCCCAGCCTCCAGCACAAAAAAGACAGTCTCAACCTCAAGCTGAAGCTTCCCAGTCTGTAGTCAGAGTCCGAAATTCCAAACCCCAGGTAGCAGCTTCTCAATCTACAGAAACGGTGAGGGACTCATCACCCAATAATGCTCCTGTTGTTATTAGAGAAAGAAAACCGCAAGTAGAATTTGCAGCTCCGACTAAGCCTAGTTCTACACCACAGAAACTACCTGAAGTCGCCCAACCAGCAAACAACTCTTCAAGTACTGCTAGCGCGACAACAGGTCAAACCAAGGACTACAATAACGCTTATATTGACCCGACTGATTACAATCCCGCAGCCAAGTACGAAGCTCCCAGTAGCGTGGTAATTACAGAACGTTCCACCGGTTGTAAAGCTATATTGGTGCAAGGAGTTTCTAGCACTATTTGTGGTAGCAATCAGTCTGTAGCTAACTCCAAAACAGGAACACCGAGTTGGCTAAGAAAAAGTCAAAACGCTCGGTTAGCTGCCGCTACACCAGTCAAGTGGATTGCCACTAAGAGTGAAAGCAATACTGGATGGCGTCCGCCTCGGGTGATTTCTAAAGTCATTGCTAATGCTAATCGGGTTGCTAATGTGGGTGTGACCAAGAGTACTTATCGCGCAAACCGCTATATTCCCGATCCCAGCAGTTTTACCCCTACGACTACAGTTAGTTCGGTTCCCATCGCACCGAGTGGCGGTACTTTGCCTGCACCGATGACAGCTGACAACTCTGCGCCCCGCCCCAGTGTGGTAGCTTATAATATCCCTCTGGCAACGACATTACCGCGAATCGCCTATAGCACTATGTATGGTAGTAGAGTTGCGATTGGCGGTACAGGGTTAGCGTTCCCGCTGATTGTTCCTGCGCCAATTACTTCTTTATTTGGTTGGCGAACTCATCCAATTACTGGCGATCGCCGTTTCCACTCTGGTATGGATTTGGGTGCTGCTATGGGAACACCAATTTTGGCAGCATACTCCGGTCAAGTAGAAACTGCTGACTGGCAGGGTGGCTATGGCTTAGCTGTAGTCCTGAATCATAATAACGCTCTCCAAACCCTCTACGGTCACATGTCCGAAATCTTTGTTCAACCTGGTCAGTGGGTAGAACGGGGAAGCGTGATTGGACGAGTTGGCAGTACAGGTAACTCTACAGGGTCCCACCTGCACTTTGAAGTGCGCCAACTGACACCCCAAGGATGGGTTGCAACAGACCCAGGTCTACCATTACAGTCTGCTCTTAACCAACTGGTACAGACCTCTCAGACAGCTAAAAAATGATGAATTATGAATTATGAATTATGAATGAACTATTTTCATAATTCATAATTCATAATTCATACTTTTAAAAGTACCCGTGTTCGGCCAAGAATGTGGGTGTTATTTCATCATCGCTTGTGCCTGCGTCTGCTATTGGGTCTCGTTTGCCGCTATAAAGGAATTTTTCTACGTATTTGCCCAGAATATCCCCTTCAAGATTCACCCAACTGCCCGGAACGAGATAGCGGAGATTTGTTTCGGCATAGGTAAGAGGAATGACTGCTACCTTAAACTGCAAAATGTCTGGATCGTAACCGGCAACCGTAAGGCTGATACCGTTTACGGCTATACTACCTTTGGGAACTATGTAACGGGCGATCGCATCAGGGGCTGTAAAAGTCATTTCCCAAGAAGTAGCTGTCTGTTGTGCCGCAACTAGGCGACCGATACCGTCTATATGTCCCATAACAAAATGACCGCCAACTTTGCTACCTACCCGTAAGGAAGTTTCTAAATTTACATATCTTGGTTCTGCTTGCTCTTTTCCTAAGGTTGTACGGCGCAAGGTTTCCGGTGATGCAGTCGCAATAAAACCATCCTTCAAAATTTCTTCCACGGTCAAACAAATGCCATCCACTGCTACGCTGTCACCATAAGCCAGATCTCCCATAACTGATTCTGATGCATGGTTAACACAACTGATTTGCCAATAATCCCCTGCTAAGGGTCTTATAGTTCCTAATGTCTGAATTATTCCTGTAAACACGGCTGTTTAGTTAATTTAACTCTATTTATTGCTTAATTTTGACCAAAATTAACTAGTAATTTCTTAGAGGTATAAGAAAATTAAAGTATCTTTTTTAACTATATTTTGTATCAAGCTCCCAATACATTTACAGTTAATATAAGAGTGATTTGGATATTTATATTATTGCCGAACTAAACTGATTTGACTTACTCTGGTGTTCACAACCATTTGGGAGTTTAATAGAAGCAATTATAGAAAATAAAGACTATGTTTGTAATTGTCCCAAACTTGCCCAAGCAAGGGTACGATTTGTTACATGTACCTCCTAGCGCTCAAAAGATTGTAGAGGCTTAGCCAATGATTGAAATGAAAGTCGCTGGCATAGCGTTAGATGCCATAACCCGCAGCCCGATTGTCCTTTTGAAGGATGCTTCCGATCGGCGCGCTTTGCCTATTTATATCGGTCAAGAACAGGCTAGGGCAATAATGGGCGCACTGGAGAATCAGAAGCCTCCTAGACCCTTAACTCACGACCTGATTGTAAATATTCTAGAGGTCTGGAACATGACTCTAGAGCGCGTCATCATTCATTCTCTACAAAAGGACACATTCTACGCAGCCTTGATTGTCAAGCAAGGCGATGCCAAAAAAGAAATTGATGCTCGTCCTAGCGATGCGATCGCTGTTGCTCTCCGTACAAATACGCCTATTTGGGTAATGGAAGAGGTAATAGCTGATGCATCCATACCCGTAGATAGAGATGCTGATGAGGCTGAACAGCAAGCATTCCGCGAATTTATCTCTAACCTCCGCCCCGAGGATTTAATCAAACGCTTTGACAACGGTGAATCCTAGAAAAGTCAAGAGTCAAGAGTCAAAAGTCAAGAGTAAATGGTTTTTTCTTTTGACAATGGACAATAGACTGTTGGCTAATCACAAATCCTATAAAAATGCGATACCGACGCTTTGGAAAAACTGAACTGTGCCTTTCAGTATTTTCCTTGGGAACAATGCGCTATTTGGCTTCAGTTGAAAATGTATGGCAGACGATTCAAAAAGCCATAGCGCTGGGGATTAATCATATAGAAACTGCTAGAGGTTATGGCAAGAGTGAGGAGTATCTTGGTGGCGCGATCGCCCTGGGATTGCCGATACCCCGTTCGCAGCTTCACATCACTACCAAAATCCCTCCCACGGCAGATGCTGACACAATGCGTCGGTATATCGATGAATCCCTGGAGAGATTGCACCTGGATTATCTAGATTGCTTGGGGATTCATGGCTTAAATACTTGGGAACATTTAGACTGGGTGAAAGCAAATAATGGCTGTATGCAAGCAGTGCAGGAAACTGTTGCTGATGGACGTGTTCGACACGTTGGCTTTTCCACCCACGCTTCCCTAGAAGTGATTCTGGCAGCAATAAAAACAGACTTTTTTGAATTTGTCAATCTGCATTATTACTATTTTTTCCAACGCCATGCACCAGCCATTCAGCTAGCCGCAGCAAAGGACATGGGCGTGTTTATCATTTCTCCCGCCGATAAAGGCGGACGCCTGTATACGCCATCCCAAAAGCTGGTTGAGTTGTGTCATCCGTTCTCGCCTCTAGAGTTAAACTATCGATTTTTACTGAGTGACCCCCGCATTACTACTTTGAGTATGGGGCCAGCAACCCCAGAAGAACTAATCGAACCATTGCAAGTTGCTGACCGGGATGAGAAGTTAAAATCTGAGGAAATTACTGTTTTTCAGAGATTAGAAAATTACAAAAATAAAGCATTGGGTACTGAGAAATGCAGTCAGTGCTATGAATGCTTACCCTGTCCAGAAAATATCAATATTCCAGAAGTATTGCGACTGCGAAATTTAGCAGTTGCCTATGAGATGACCGATTACGGACAATATCGTTATGGCATGTTTGAAAACGCTGGTCACTGGTTTCCTGGGATGAAAGCGAACCGCTGTACAGAATGCGGTGACTGTTTGCCGAGGTGTCCTGAGAATTTAGATATTCCCGCTTTGTTGGAAGATGCCCATGAGAGGTTAAAAGGGAAAAGTGGTAGGCGGTTGTGGGGATAAATAATTAAATCAATTGGTGAAATTTTAGGGAATTGCGATCGCATTTTTTTAAAACTATGGAAGCAACAAAACAGCGATACTACACGCCAGAGGAATACCTGGAATTAGAAGAAGCTGCTGACTACAAAAGTGAATATATTGACGGGCAAATCATTCCGATGGCGGGTGGAACAGCAAATCACAATCGTATAGCTGGTAATTTCTATGCTGCATTGAACTTCGCGTTCAGACAGCAAGATTATGAAGTGTTTAACAGCGATATGCGTCTATGGATTCCTAAACGGCGCATTTACACTTATCCAGATGTAACGGTTGTGGCGGGTGAACCAGAATTTTTTAACAACCGTACAGATATAATTCTGAATCCGCAGGTGATAGTGGAAGTTTTATCAAAATCGACAAAAGGATACGATTGCGAAGACAAATTTGAGGCCTATCGAACCATTGATTCTTTTCAAGAATATCTGCTAATTGACCAAGCTAGGATTCATGTAGAGCAATATTCTAAAACAGCTAAGAAGCGATGGTTGATGCGTGAGTATGACGAAGAAGATGAGGCGATTTCTCTCGCTTCAATATCCTTTCAGATTTCGCTGCAAGATTTATATAACAAAGTGAAATTTGAGGTGGTTGAGTCACAAGGCGATCGCGCTAATGTTGAGGGATGAGATTGAAGGGCGATCGCTGGTATATTGACGAAGCGATGGTTAATGACGCGGTTAACTTTATTGAGCAAGTTGTTGAGAGTATTCATCAGATTTTGTAGATTGTGATTAGTTTAAAGTGTAGAAATAACTAAACTAATTAACCGAACAAGATAAGCAATCGTGCGGACAAACGAGACAGCGATCGCCCTCCCTCTTTTCCCTTCCCCACCATCCCCCCAGCAACGATAAAATCACTAAGGTATCACCTATCCTGCCTTAGTACCGATGAAAGCCGATTTCCAACAACTCACCGAAACCACTTCACCCGCCCTCCAACGCCCAGAACTCCTCGCCCCCGCAGGAAATTGGGAATGTGCGAAAGCTGCTGTCGAAAATGGTGCAGATGCAATTTACTTCGGTTTGGATCGGTTTAACGCGCGGATGCGGGCAGAAAACTTCACTGAGGCGGATTTGCCCGAATTGATGGAGTACTTGCACAGCAGAGGTGTAAAGGGCTATGTCACTCTCAATACACTCGTCTTTCCCCAAGAACTGAGAGAAGCACAACAATATATTCGCTCAATTATTGCGGCGGGTGTAGATGCAGTAATTGTCCAGGATATCGGTATTTGCCGTCTCATTCGCCACATTTCTCCTGATTTCCCTATTCATGCATCTACACAGATGACCATCACGAGTGCCGCAGGTGTGGAATTTGCGGAATCACTTGGGTGTAATTTAGTTGTACTTGCGCGGGAATGTTCTCTCAACGAAATCAACAAAATTCAAAGTCAGTTGGCGTACAGGGGAACCTCCCTACCTCTAGAAGTGTTTGTTCATGGGGCGCTGTGCGTAGCTTATTCCGGGCAGTGTTTGACGAGTGAAGCATTAGGAGGACGTTCTGCTAACCGGGGCGAATGTGCCCAAGCTTGCCGGATGCCCTACGATTTAATCGCAGATGGGGAAACTGTGAATTTGGGCGATAAAAAATACCTCCTCAGTCCCCAAGATTTAGGTGGGTTAGAGGTTTTGCCCGATTTGGTGAAGTCAGGCGTAGCTTGTCTCAAGATTGAAGGACGGTTAAAGTCTCCAGAGTATGTTGCTAATGTCACTCGTGTTTATCGGCAAGCGTTGGATCGGGTGATGGTGGAGTTAGAAAAGAAAGAGGGGAAAGAAGACGCAGCGATGGAGCAGATCCCTTCTAGCCCCCCTTTAAAAGGGGGGAACAACAAAGCCCCCCTTGTTAAGGGGAGCCAGCGCGTTGCGGAGGTTTCACGCCACGTGCTTTATGCCGGGGAACCCGTCCACCGCAGTGGCTCCTCCGTTGTAGCGACTGGCGTGGGTTGGGGGGATCAAGAACGCTACAACTTAGAGATGGCTTTTTCGCGGGGAATTTATACTGGCTGGTTCCGTGGAATTAACAATCAAGAATTGCTTCATGCCCGCTTTGGTAAAAAACGGGGGGTTTATCTAGGAGAAGTAACCCGCATTGGCAATGAACAAGTGACGGTACGGCTAAAAGCACCAGTAAAAGCAGGAGATGGTGTTGTATTTGACTGCGGTCATCCGGAAGCGAAGGAAGAAGGCGGTCGCATCTACGCGGTAGAACGCAAGGGAAAGGAAACTGTTTTGACCTTTGGGCGACGTGATGTGAATTGGCGGCGAGTGCATGTAGGTGATAAGGTCTGGAAAACCAGCGATCCAGAACTTGATAAGCAATTGCGTCAGAGTTTTGCTGGAGATACACCGCAATTTCAGCGACCGATTAGCATTGAGGTGCATGGAGAAGTTGGGCAAAATTTAGTGGCGATCGCCCGTGATGAACTCGGTCACGTCATCCAAATTGAATCCTCAATACCCCTAGTAGAAGCACACACTAAACCCCTAACAACAGAACGCTTGCACGAACAATTCGGTCGTCTCGGCAATACTCCTTTTCGTTTGGGTAACTTGACAAATAATCTAAATAATGAATTGATGCTACCCGTAAGTGAGTTAAACCGGATGCGGCGGGAAATTGTCACCCAGTTGGAGGAATTGCGAAAAAAACCCAAACGCTGGCAAATAAATCCAAGCGCTTCCCTCTCAGACTTACTCCCCTCCCCATCTCCCAACCACTCCACCACCCCATCTCTCATCGTTCTGGTACGCAATCTCAAGCAACTCCAAGCCGCACTCCAAGCTGGAATTGAGACTATCTACTGTGAATTTGAAGACCCCCGCAAGTATCGCGAGGCGGTGGAGATGGTACGCCAGCGACAAGAAAAGGGACAAGGGGCATTGGTCAAGGGGCATCGGGCATCGGGCATTGGTAAGAAAACTAATTCCCAATCCCCAATCCCCACCATCTGGGTTGCACCACCCCGAATTACCAAACCTGGGGAAAACTGGATTTTGCAGCAAGTAAGTGCTTGTGAGGCGGATGGGTATTTGGTGCGGAATTATGACCACCTCCAGTTCTTTGTCGATGACCGTTGCGTTGGGGATTTTTCTCTCAATGTTGCTAACCCGTTAACAGCGGACTTCTTGAAAAATCAGTTTGGCTTGGAACGCCTGACAGCATCCTATGACCTGAACATTAACCAATTGGAAGACTTGCTCAAGAGTAGCCCTCCTGATTGGTTTGAGGTGACAATCCATCAGCATATGCCGATGTTCCACATGGAGCATTGTGTATTTTGTGCCTTTCTATCTACGGGGACGGATTTTCGCAATTGCGGGCGACCTTGCGAAAAACATGAGGTGAAATTGCGCGTTCGCGGAGCGTTTCCGAAGGAATCTCGCGTTGGCACAGAACACATCCTCCATGCTGATGCTGGTTGTCGAAATACGGTATTTAATGGCACTGCTCAAACTGGTGCTGAGTACGTACAGCGCCTTATAGGGCTTGGTTTACGACACTTGCGGATTGAATTTGTGAATGAAACTCCTGAGCAAGTAACTCAAACGATACATAACTACCAAAAATTACTGCATGGCGAAATAACAGGCTCCCAACTTTGGCGCGAGTTGAAGTTGCAAAATCAGTTAGGGGTAACTCGTGGTTCTGTTACCCATTGACGATCGCCACAAATTCAAACTCACGCACGGGTGCTTGATGAAATTTAAGATACAGTTTGCCTTGAGCTAGGTATGCAATACTGAGATTCATTAGTTGGAACCAAAACTGTTCCACTTAGTATTCCCAGAAACATAGAGTTGATGAACTTAACTCAAAACGGCAGCTTTATTGTTGAGATTTGAGTAACTCTCCCAGGAAGAGTTTTTTCTTTGCAATTAACAATTAATAAAGAATTTAGTTATTAAGTTATGTTATTGTTTTTTGAATCGGACAAATAAAGTTCATCCTAAGGTATGATGCCAAACTCATTTAAATTGACTCTAAATCTGGAGGCAGAATTTTTTTTCCAGCAAGGATTGCGACGGAACAAAGTAAAAAAGTTTGAAGCAGCGATCGCCAGTCTCGATAAAGCAATCAGATGTAAGCCAGATTATCCAGAAGCTTTATTCCAGAAAGGTTTTGCTCTGGGTTCTTTAGGCCGGCACGAAGATGCGATCGCATGTTTTGATGAGACGCTGAGATTACGCACCAACGATAGTTGGGTTTGGCATAACCGCGCCATTGCTCTAGGAAAGTTAGAACGCCACCTAGATGCTCTCAACAGCTTTGACCGTGCCATTGAATTTAACCCCAATGCTGCTACTGTTTGGCACAATCGCGGTTTGACTTTGTGCGACTTGAAACAGTATGAACAAGCCATCAAGAGCTTTGAGCGTAGTTTGAACCTACAAGCAGATGCCTATTGGGCATGGAACAACAAAGGCAATGCTTTAAGAGAACTCAAGCTTTACGAAGAAGCTCTTAACAGCTACGATCGCGCCATTGAGTTTGATACTGATAACGTTATGGCTTGGCATAACCGAGGCGTGACTTTGAATGAATGGGGACGTTATCAAAAAGCCATCAAAAGCTTTGATCGTGCCTTGGCAATTCAACCCAACCACTACAAAGCGTGGTTAAACCGAGGTATTGCTTGGGAAAAATTAGAACATTACGAAGATGCACTGATCAGCTACAATCGAGCCGGAGATTTACAGCCAAACGATCCTACGATTTGGTACAACAAAGCTCGCTGTTTGATCTTACAGAACAATGTCGAGGCAGCAATTGAGAACTTGCAACAAGCAATAAGTCTCTGTCCAGAAACATACCTGCAAATGATCAAAACTCAGTCAGACTTTGACAACATCCGCTCTGATGAACGCTTTCAGGCTTTGCTGCAAGAGCAAAGTCATTAGCTTTATTAAGGTAAAAATGTGGGTGTGGAGTTTAATATAAGTTTTGATTTTTACCACAGAGTACGCAGGGAATCTTCTATGCTCTCTGTGGTTGATTTTAAATTGAGAAAACCTTACCTATCTAAGGGGTAATACCAATTTAAAAAATGATTGTGACAGATGGATTGACAGAACCCCGATAGAGACAGTAATTCCCAATCCAAAATCTAAAATCCAAAATCTAAAATCTAAAATCCAAAATGGTATAAACCACCTCTAAACCAAAATAGCGCTCCTGCAACGTGCTACCCAGTGCGTGTAAATAATTGCGATCGCCATACAACGGCAAAATGACCTTTGTAATTAACCCAGCTGCATAAAATAAGAGGGAACTATTCTAAGTAGCAGTGAGATCGGAATAGCTAGAGATTGATTAGTTATAGGATCTCTCACCAATTCACAAATAAGAAGAAAATGCGCCAGCTTGCTCTATTTTTTGGAACCTACCTGACTACGCTTTGCTTTCTATCCACATCACCTTTGCTAGCAAAAACTCCATCAATTCCAGTTCCTTCTGACGCACCACTAGAGCTTGATTTATTAACTAATCCTAAAGACTCTGCTAACACAGCTAACACCATTAATCAAGAGCAGTTAACTGTTCCGAGTTTGTGGTGGATAAAAGAAACTTCCGAAAATAAACTGCTAGATAACTGGATAACTTATCCAGCCACAAACAACCAAACCGCACGAGTAGACGTAGTGGTGAATCAACAAATTTGGAGCTTACTAGATTATCTAGAACGCTACGATTTTGTAAACCGTTTGGGTAGCGTTGTTAGAAATCATGGTTACAATGTCAGAGTTTTCAATTATCAACAAGAACGTTTGGCAACCTACACTTGTAATTTAAATGTAAATCCAGCTTTATGCAGGATAGAAATAAATTCTCAAGGCAAGTTTGGTTTAGGACGCTCTTTTTAAAAGAGTTAGTGGTTGTAGAGACGTGCCATGGCACGTCTGTACATTGGTTAGTGGTTAGTAGTTGGGTAGTTGTCAGGGGCGCAAGAACTTGCGCCTGTACAGTCAGTAGCTAGTGATTAACAACCAACAACCAACAATCAACAATCAACAATCAACAAACAACCAATTACTAACTCTTTATTTTTGCGAATAAAGATTCATACTGAGAAGCAACTGCTGGTGGTAGGGGAAGTAAAAATTCACTTTTAGCAAGAATTTCATGATTATTTAATAACAAATTGCGTAATGGCTGTTGGATATCAGAAGCTTTAATTTTTGTAGGAATTGGTGAATTTGTTTTAGTCAGCACAGAAATTAGCTCAGCAACGTTTGGCTGCCAACAAAAATCAATCCATTTATAAGTTAAATCCCCTTCATTAATACCCGCAGGTTTTACCCATACGTCTGACCACAGTGCTGTTCCCGATTGAGGGATAACTGCCCCAAGTTGCGGATAACGTCCTATTGTTGGCAATACATCATTAGACCAACCCACTGCTAGCCAAGTATCTCCAATAATCAGCGGTTCTAAATATTTTGTGGAATCATAAAACTTTACCTGTTGGTTTAAAGTGCGCAATTCCCCTTCCAAGTTTGCTATGGCGTTCAAATTCTCGGTGTTATAGGATTTTCCCAGTTTTTTTAAAACTAAACCAATCACTTCCCGTGGGTGATCTAGCAAAGAAATGCGATCGCGCAGTTCACTTTGCCATAAATCCCTCCAGTCTGTGGGTGTCCATCCCAATTCCCGAAACTTGTCTCGACGATAAACAATTACCGTACTGCCCCAACGGTAAGGGGCTGCCCAAATTTTTCCTTTCGCATCCAGATAACCTTGCTCGTTGCGCCTCATTAATTCCTGCCAGCGTTGCGGCAAAGCAGACCACTGTTTTAGCTGTCCTACTTCTAGTGGTTGAATCAATTTCTGCTCAATTGCTGTTTTCAGCCAGTAATCCCCTAATGTCACCAGATCGGCGACAGCAGCTTTTTCTGATGATCCAAAGGGCATAGGCACGCTCCATCCCTTCCCGCGATCGCTGGTTTGAGCTTGATTGTGCCAAGTTTTCAATTCTTGAAATAAATCCTGTAACTGCTCTACAGGGGCGAATTTTAACTGTACCCCCTGCTGCAAAGATTTGCGAAACCTATCAACTACCTGAGCGGGGATAGAACCTTTCAACAACTGAATGCTTAATTTTGCCTGTTTGTTGCCACTACACCCAACCAGCACCTGCGCGAGTGCCAGTGCTACCATTCCTTGCAAAAAAGACCGTCTATGCATTGATTTTAGATTTTGAGACTTTTTTGGGCGATTTTATCTCAATTTAGCAATTCTGCTTTTTGAATAGAATCAATACTCAATCTTGCTAGATTTCATTGCTAAAAAGCATTAGCATCTTGCTTTAGTAAGATTTTGGCTTGTTTTTGCTCAATCAATATATTTATCTTTCGTTTCAACATAAATTATCTAGTTTCAGTCACTGTTAGCCAGTCTGGAAGCCTATCATATTTTCATGATGCATCTACTCCTAATTTTCTTAACCATTTCTATACCAACCTCAACCATATAACTGCTTTATATGCGTATTTTTTGAATGTTTTTTCTTTGGATGCAGCCAAAAGTCAAGCAGTATCAGACATAGCGCTAGTTTTTTGAAAAAACTCCCAAAAATTTATCTTTCTCAACACTTATGTTTAGTGATACTTTCTAAAAGTATTTAGAATTATTACTGAATGATGAATTTAAATATTTTCTTTTAAAAAATGATATTAAAACTTAAAAAAATCATAAGTATGTTTAACGTTGCCATTAGATTGAATACCATAGAGAAAAATAAGCGGATGAGGGTATTAAATGGAGCCATTACAGAAGCAGGTGCTAACTTTGAGTTATAAATTGGATGCCCTCTACCAAGTGATTGAGCAGCTTGATAATAAAGTATCTCAAGCTTTATCGGCGTGCTGCTTGGAAACAACACACGAGGATAGAGATAATCTTCTAGAAAATAGCGAAACTGGCCGCTTACAGTTAAAGGGACATATCAGTTTTAACCCAGAGATGGAGCACAAGGATGTAATAGCAGACGGTGTTTATCCAGACTCGAATCTTCAAGGGGGAGATAGGCAAATCGCACCAGAAATTCAAATTCAAAGATTAACAGCACAGTTAACAGCAGCATACAATCGGATTGCTGCCTTAGAAGAACAATTACTGCTTAAGAGAATTCACTAAATTTCAAGAGAATTGACCAATTAGTCAATAGTCAATAGTCCATAGCCAATGCTCTGTTGACTCTGGACTAATGACTATTGATTGAAAGCAACCACTCAATTTGAGCCTCAACTGCTTCCAAAAGCTGATGTTGCTGCCAATCTTTGTACAGATGAGCAGCGATGCTAGCACCTCCAGCCCCCATACCTTCTTTGACAAAGCCCTGCTCATAAGCTTGGAGTTGGGGATAACGAGAATCAGCAAAACTTAACTGAGTTGCTAACAAGGGCACAGGAGTACCACCCAGATTTATGCAACTTCTACCCACGAGTTGAGCTAATTCAACAGTGCTACCCGTGGGATCTTCTGCTACCCAGCGAGTAGTACCAACCACTACTTCTTCCGGTCGCCAACAGAGAGCATAAGCTGTAGCGATCGCATTTATCAATGCATATACCGCCAGCATTTGCGTTCCACCCGCAAGCAAAACGCCACAACTGCGACTGAGTGCGATCGCCATTCCCGCTACAGTTACCTGCATGGGATCGCCCACAGCTGCTACGAGTTGGAGAGGAGCAACCAAGAGTGGGGGATTGGGGATTGGGAATTGGGAATTGGTTTTTTTACCCTTGCCCGATGCCCGATGCCCATTGCCCATTGCCCCTTGCCTCATCTTCTCCAATCCCGCCTGCACCAGTGCCCACTTTTGCTCGTGGTTGCAAACCGGGTGGCTGCTGTTGACTTTGCCAACTGCGTTGATACCTAAACCAGTTAATATAGCCAAGGCAGTTGTCGTTCCACCAACAACACACTCACTTAATATCACATAGCCTTTTTGAATATTGGCAGCCAGCCGTTCACCCCAAAGCAGTCCTTGTTCTAACAAGTGCTGTACTGTTGCCAATTTCAAAGCATGACCATGACTTAAACACCTAGCAGGTGTGCCACCCAAATCAATCATTGGTATAGCAGGGAGTAGGGGTAGCCCAGCGTTAAATAAATAAATTGGAATATTCAAAGCTTCGACCACAGCCCGAGAAATCAACACAGGGGAAGCACCAGCAGTAAGAGGCGGTAGGGGATATTGGGGTTTTCTTCCTGTGCCGTAGTAGAGAAATTCAGCATCAGCAATTGCTGTGTATTTTCGATCCTCGGGTGTAAGACCAGCTGCGGAAATTCCGGGAATTAAACCAGTTTCGGTAAAACCTAACACACATGCAAATACGGGTGAACAACTGCGATACCGAGCAGTCCATGCCTTACCCTGTTCAATTTGGGTATAAATGCGAATCATAAGTTAGTTGGTAGTAGTTAGTTGGTAGTAGTTAGTAGGAATTTCAACTAACCACTAACTACTAACCACTAACTATTATTCATAATCCATCAGGACTTGTACCCAGCGCGGGGGGCGGGGAATGGGGTTGCCTAGACGATCCAACAACAGCCATGCTGCCAGATGTACAACGAACAGGTAGAGAAAATTGTTGAACACAATTAGAGCGATCGCTCCCAAATTAATTAAAGACACACTGGGAGATGCCAGAATTCCTAGCTTAAGGAATATCCACTCTATAATCTCTGTAACCTGGTTAATCACATAAACCCAGAGGTCTTCCCCTGACAATACAGATAACAACCACAACCGAAAAAATACCCCTACAGTACCCAATACTGCACCTAAGCTAATCGAAACAATCCAGGGAACGCGGCGATGCCAAGCTGCCCCTAAAAGTACTCCCATAAAAGCAAAGGGCATGACAAACAACAAACTACGAACTGGCCCCATCAGCACTGACAATAGTAACCCAGATGTTACCGCTGCCATCCATGCTGCTCGTTTACCCCAGCGCAGGTAAACTAGAGCAATAGGTACCGGAAAAAATATCCGCAACAACGGCCCCAAAGGAAAGTAGAAATTAATAAACCAAATTAAGCTGGCAGTGCTGGCTAAAAACGCCGTTTCCATCATCCTCAAAGGTGCATCCAGCTTTAATTGGGGTTGCCTTAAATTATTTTGTTTATCTATACGTTCTTCTGGCTCCTCTGGCAGAGAATCTAAAATACTCATATTACCAACTAATCGTCATGAACTGCGTATACTATTACGCATGAAAAAGGGAATGGGGAATAAGAGAGTAGAGGAGTGGGAGAGTGGGAGAGTGGGGGAGTGGGCATTGGGCATTGGGCATTGGGCATAGTTAACAACCACTAACCACTAACCACTAACCCTACTAACTAATGACTAATGACTAATGACTTTTGACTTGTTTGTGCCTTCTTCACACAATCATTCTTTCTAAGGCAGACAAATCCGGAATACAAATCACTTCCTGATCCCGTTTGATCAACCCTTTCTTTTCTAATCTCGTCAATACTCGTGTCACAGTTTCCCGCGCCAGTCCACTTAAACTACTCAACTCTCGGTGAGGCAAATTAGGAATTTCGGTTCCTGTTTGTCCTTGTTTTCCTTGTCCCTCTGCTAAAAACAATAAGGTGTCAGCCACCCGTGACTGACTGTCAGATTCCCGCAACCGCAATCGCCGATTTACTTGCCGCAAGCGTCGTGCCATCAATTGCGCTAATCTTACTCCCGCCATCGGTTCTGTCTGAAGTAGCTTTACAAAATCCTGGGACGGCATACTGCCAATAACAGTCGTAGTTAAAGTAATCACATCTGTAGAGCGAGGCACTTCATCGAGCGCTGCCATCTCGCCAAATAATTCTCCCTTACCAAGAATATTTAGCGTTACCTCTTTACCTTCAAGATTGTAGGTACGAATTTTTACCCATCCTTCCATAATAAAATAAACCGAACCTCCCCAATCATTTTCCAGCAGGATCACTTGATTAGCTGGGTGAGTTCGGGTAACAAGATGGGTTAGGGCTGCTTCTATAACGATTTCAGGCAAGCCTTGAAAAAAGGGAGCCGAGAAAATCCAGGGATTGGCGGGTGTCTGCACGCTATATCGGTCTTCCATTACGACATCTTAATTGATAAACGCTGCAATCTACACAACAAACAAAAGCGCCACTTTGAGCATCAGCTTTCAAAGCACCAGCCCTTTGCAAGATCAAGCTAAACTCTGCTACACAATCAAGTGACAAGAGGTTTTGTTCTCAACTATCTTTACCTATAAGTTCAAACTAGGTAAAAGTTTTGCATAAAGATGCAGTATTTAGCCTACTGAATTTTGATTTTGGGCGTACTGCAACGATAGTTATTTAGATAATATAGGCAAACCATATCAATGATACTCAAGCTTATTAATTTTTGCTAAGTTATGATTCTTGGCTGTTTTCAGTCAGAGTAACTATAGAACGTTACAGACTTGAACAGCTCGTTGTAAAATGTTTTCTTTTAGAAAATTACAGAATTATTTTTGGATAACTAATCTTTATCTTTTACAACTCGGTGCGATCGCGAAGCGTCTCGGACGCTCGATTAACTTCGTGAGTCCTTGCAAGCTTTACTTAGAGGCAAATCAGATTGGAGCGCAATCCAACCATCGCTCACTTCTGGTGGACGCTCACCTGATGCATAACATAATGGCAGTAGTTATTAAGTAATTGGCACACCACCAGACGTACAGTTCTAGTTAATTAAGGTAGATCAACGTGACTTCCCGCACAACTGAAATTCAAACACTAATTGCAGACATTG
The DNA here is from genome assembly GCF_013388695.1 of Fischerella sp. Classification (NCBI taxonomy): domain Bacteria; kingdom Bacillati; phylum Cyanobacteriota; class Cyanophyceae; order Nostocales; family Hapalosiphonaceae; genus Fischerella; species Fischerella sp. The sequence continues at coordinate 13,771 of NZ_JACAEU010000157.1, read as the reverse complement.
ACAGTTTATTGACTAACAAGCGCCTCTCTCGGTTTCTCTCTAGTGAGAGAGAACAGCCACGAAAGGTTTTAGAAAAAATTCGTAACTTTCTGGAGGCGCAAATAGGCAGCACAGAAAACCAGCAACAGCTACAATCGCAGCCATCATCTTTGTTATCGAGGTTCGCAGATCAAAATAATTCCTTTTTGTTAGAGCAAAATCAAACCTACTCAGAACAAGGTAGTATTAACCAACCTGATACGCTCGCACTGTCGGTATTACTGGCTCCACTCCAAGCAGAATTACGAACGTTGTTGGAAGAACGGGCAAATCTTGTACAGGAAATTAGGGAACTCGAGCAAAGGCGACTGCAAAATTACTCGTTAGCACAGCAGTTAGCAAACCAGGAAAAAATCATAGCAGATTTTTTGCAGGTGTTAACAAATCGCCTACATGGCAATTTTCAGTTTCAGATGCCGGAAACATTGCCGAATTCACCGCAGCAGTTACTTCCACTTGGTATTGGTAGTTCTTCCATAATACATAACAAGGGCAATCCAGAAATTGCTTCTGCTTCACCTTTGTTAGAACCACAGCAACAACTGGAACGGTTAACAAGCCTTGCTAGCGAGTTGGATCGACGTTTACTCGCACTCGATGGAACTGTAAATGTAGTGTTTGAAGCACTACAGCGCAATATTCATACATATCACGAGTCTTTATCCCAAGCCCTAGCAAGAATGTATAGCAAGGGCTTGCAAGGGGAACAGTTATTGACGAACTTGATCAATAATGTACAGTTACAAATTGCTTCTCAAGAACCATTTACCATTGACATTCAAAAAGAAGCGCTTCCCTCTGAGCAAAAAACTTTACAATCAGGCAATACCAGAAATCAGTTAACAGATGAATTATTAAAATCTACACCAGTTGATACATCAGATTCACTTACCAATAATCCTCAAGAAACTGATGCTCAACTCAGCGAAGATACTTCCACAACAGCGGATATCGAAGCAGTACTTTTGCAACTCAATCAAGATACGCAAAACTCTTCAGACACAGCTATTGATAGCACCACAGACCAATTACACCAAGATAGTTCTGTATCTATTCGTGATGAAGTAGATCAACTTTATGCTAGTTTGTTTGGAATTGACAATTTAATTGCCGCTAACTCTGAGATTACTCCCCAAGAAGAAAATATTCAAGTTCCAGATGTCACAGATGAACTATCTGTGGATGATCAAACTACAACTAATCAAGAACAAGAATCAGAATTTGTTCTCCAAGAAATTGAGTTTGCAAATCCAGATGTCACAGATGAACTATCTGTGGATGATCAAACTACAACTAATCAAGAACAAGAATCAGAATTTGTTCTCCAAGAAATTGAGTTTGCAAATCCAGATATAACAGATGAACTATCTGTGGATGCTCAAACTACAACTAATCAAGAACAAGAATCAGAATTTGTTCTCCAAGAAATCGATTTTGAAATTCCAGATGTTATAGATGAATTATCTGTGGATGCTCAAACTACAACTAATCAAGAACAAGAATCAGAGTTTGTTCCCCAAGAAATTAATTTTGAAGTTCCAGAGCTAACAAATGAATTATCTGTAGATGCTCAAACCGTAGCAAATCCACAAAAAGAATTAGAGCTTTTCCTGCAAGAAATCGATTTTGAAATCCCCGATGTCACAGACGAATTATCTGTGGATGCGGCCTCCTCATACGAGTTGAATACCACCAATATTACGCCTGCACCCTCAACAAACGAAGTGCAAACAACTGATTCTGGTGTCGCTATGACCGATCCCTGGTTTGACGAACCAGACGCTGGTCTTTTAGAAGTGAGCAACTCTAACCCAGAGAATACACAAGCTGCATCTCGATCTGTGAGAGAGCAATTATTAGATTTATGGAACAAAATCACATTTGTAGAAAATACAGAGTCTCTTCCTGTTGAACAACCGCCTACTGCTGATACGATCGCACTTCTGACTGAATTGTCGATTGATGTCAGCACTAGCGAGCAGTTATCTGAAGTAGCATTTGCGGAAAATTCAGCAAGCACGACACCAGACCAACCTGAAACAGAAGCAGCAACAATTAACAATCAGAATTTGAATGAGTCTTCAGAGCAATTTATTCCGGCTTCGTCACAGGAAAATTTACTGTTACAAGCAGAAAATCAAAATGTAGCTATACCCGAGATTTCTTTGAATGAAGAACTGTTGCAGCAATTGGAGCGGGATTTGGCTAGCTTTGATGAGCAGGTCTATTCGTATTTGCAATCTGCTACTGATTTAGAACAGCAAGAAGCAGTTGAGAATAAGCTTCCCACTAATTTATCTAACCCACAATTAGCTGAAACTGAAAAAAAAAAGGAAGCCACAACAGACTCTTACGAAGTTGCTGTGCCTTCCGATAGCAATTTTGTAATTGATACAGAAATTGAGCGTCAGATTCGAGACTCGGTTTGGTATCTTGGTATTGATTTGGGCACAACGGGAATTTCTGCGACTCTATTAAATCGCTCCACAACAGAGATATTTCCTCTCTACTGGTTCGCAGAAAATCAACCTCAAGCAACTTCTAGAACGCAAACGTTTCGTTTACCAGCAGAGGTTTATTTACCACCAACTGCTACTCAGCAATCGGAAACAGAAACAACAGAAGCACAGGAACAAGGTACTAGTACTACCCCAAATCTTTTCTCGGCGCAGTTAAAGCCTTATCTACAAATTGCCCTTCCTTATAGAAATGAACGGCAAAAATGGGAACCTGTATTGCAATTCAATGAAGTGGCTGCGGTTCCTTTGGTTTGGGTTGTGCGATCGCTCTCGAAATTGCTTCTAACGTTAAAGTCCGATCGCAGTAGCACCACTCTAGGTTTAACTGCGGCGGCGGTTGGTTTAAACCAACAAAGCTTCCACAGCGCTATCGATAATTTGGCTGGAGTAATTTGCACCTGTCCCTCTAACTGGTCGGAACAGTATCGTTTCAATGTCCGAGAAGCTTTGCTAGTGAGCAAAATCATCCAGCATCCCCAACAAGTATTTTTTGTCGAAGAAGCGATCGCCAGTCTGCTTAGTGAACTCGATGGTGCTAGTGGCGAAATTATCCAATTTGGCAGTAGACAAGATACTCAAACTGCTAAAACCAGCGACCATCCGCTTATTGGTAGCACTCTTGTGATTAATATTGGCGCAGTAGCAACGGAAATGGCACTAGTTGATTTGCCAGAAAATCTGGACGAATTGACTCACAGCGATTTCATGCTGCACAGTTTTGCTTATGCTGGCAAAGGAATCGAGCAAGACATTATTTGCCAGCTGCTATTGCCAACGAAATGGCGACAACCCCACAATCCCACCCAGGAAAATAGTAACAACGACAATTCCCGGCAATGGCAACCAGCCATTCCAGGTATAGAACGGATGAGCTTTTCTAGTTTAGGGTTGGAAAATTTAACTTTACCTCGGCCAGGAGAACCAGATACGAGCGATCGCATTTACTTGCAGCAGCGGCTAGAAAGTTCTTCTCTCGGCAAAGCAATTTTAGATGCAGCAGTAGCCCTGAAGTTGATTTTGCAACACCAAGAATCTTTTACACTGGAATTGGCAGACCAACGCTGGCTCTTGCAGCGGCGAGATTTAGAAAGTCATGTGTTTGTGCCATTTGTGCGTCGCCTCAATCGCGAACTTAACAAGCTGTTGGTTGCCAAAGGCATACCCACAGAAGCCATTAATCAAGCCATCCTAACTGGCGGTACAGCCAGCTTAGGAGCAGTTTCTCGTTGGCTGCGGCAAAAACTCCCCAACGCCAAGATTATTCAAGATTTGTATTTGGGTGAAAATGGTACTCCCTGTTGCAGTCGAGTCGCATACGGTTTAGCAATGCTGCCCTTACATCCCCAGGTATTAGAAGTGCCTAGGCAACAGTACACTGATTATTTCTTGTTCACAGAATTACTGCGATTAATACCAGACCGAGCTTTATCTTTCAATGAAATTATCCAGTTATTCGAGGCTCGTGGTATCAATACCCGCAGTTGTCAGCAACGCCTGCTGGCTTTCTTAGAAGGTGAACTGCCTGCTGGTTTGATGCCTAACGGTACAGATTCTTCCTGGCTTAATCTCACCTCCAGAGAAAATTTTGACTACAAGGCGATCGCCAACACACCACTGTTTGAAAAACAAGGGAGTCTCACCTATCGCCCTAATCCCCCACAATTACAGTCTCTGCGTCGTTATCTCGATCTCATTAAAGCTAGTACTCAACAATCTCTGGAGGAACCTTATACAGTTAATTTCGTCTTAGGAGTTGTGCATTAAGTAGAGACTAGGAACTAGTCCTGTCAAGGTGGGTTAAAAAAGTCCAATTTGCCTGTGATTTTACTTGGTGTCTTAGTGTCTTGGTGGTTAATAAAATTTATTTTTTCACCACAAAGGCACAAAGACACAAAGAAAATAGAAGTATTTTTACACTAGCCTCTAGACCTTCTCCGCAAGCAATATCAGAATTTTAAATTTTCCATACCTAATAAAAAGATTGTATAAACTTGATATTTTGGGCTTCTCGGTGTAAAAAGTGGTTGTTTATATTTACACTATAAACCATTAATCTAAGTAAAAACCGAGAGAAGCCGTGTTTGAATTTATTTCCAGCTTAGCACCCACTAATACTGATTACTCGCATTTCCAGAAGAATTTCAATTCGATAAATTTTTCACCCCAACCTCTACATCGGTCTGTTAAAAGTATTACAAAAAGAGTAATTGACATTCTAGGAGCTGTTGTTGGGCTGTTAGTTACAGCCGTAGTGACAATTCCTGTATCAATTGCTACTCTAATTGACAATCCCGGCCCGATATTTTATTGCCAAATTCGCTGTGGTTTGAACGGAAAACCCTTTAGGATGTGGAAATTCCGTTCTATGATTGTCGGTGCAGATAAACTCAAGCATTTAGTGAAAAACGAAGCTACAGGTCATATCTTTAAATGCACTGAAGACCCTCGTATTACTCGCGTAGGTAAAATTTTACGCCGCACTAGTTTAGATGAATTACCTCAGTTTTGGAACGTTCTACGCGGAGAGATGAGCTTAGTTGGTACTCGTCCGCCTACTCCTGATGAAGTAATGCATTACCAAGCACATCACTGGCAAAGACTGCGAGTTAAACCAGGTATGACAGGAGAATGGCAAGTAAATGGTCGTTCTAGCATCAAAGACTTTGAAAATATCGTCGATATGGATATTGACTATCAACGCAAATGGTCAATAGCCTACGATCTTAGTCTGATTTTCAAAACTATCTTGGTGGTACTGACAAAACGTGGAGCCTACTAAAATTTTTCTGCTGTCTTCACTTCCATTTGTCAGGATGCATCTCCATTAATTTTTAATTTTTAATTTTCTATCCTTTCACACCACTTCCAGTTTCTGTCGGTACTATATAGCGTTGTAAAAATAAAAATAATATCAGTACAGGAACAATAGATATTACCGATCCAGCAGCTACTAAGCGCCAATCAAGAGAGAACGTACCCGCTAGTTTGGCAACTCCCAAAGGCAGGGTATATAAATTCTCGTTTTGGATGACAATTAAAGGCCAAAGAAAGTCACTCCAGGAACCGATAAAAACAAAAATTGCCAGAGTAACCAGCGCAGGACGAATTGCTGGTAACATGATATTCCACCACAAGCCTAGTTCTGAACAACCATCCATCCGTGCTGCTTCTTCCATTTCTTTGGGAACACTCATAAAAGCTTGTCGTAATAGAAAAATGCCAAAGGCAGAAGCTAAGCTCGGAAAAATCATTCCTAAATAAGTATTTCTTAAACCCAACTGGACTGTCAAAATGTACAGTGGAATCATCACAATCTGGAAGGGAATCATGATTGTGGAAACGATCGCAATAAAAATCCAGTCTCTTCCTGGAAAGGACAGTCTTGCTAGAGGATAAGCAGCCAAAGCGCAAAACAGTAAATTTAAGCCAACAGTCAGCACCGCTACAAGAGTACTGTTGAATAAATACTGTCCAAAGGGGTTGGTTTGCCAAACATTGACAAAATTTTCCAAAGTAGGTTGACTTGGCAATAACTGCGGCGGCGACTGAAAGATATTTTCCGTTTGAGATTTTAATGCTGTACTAATTAGCCAAAGTAGGGGGAAAAGGGTTACTAATGCGATCGCCCCTAATAGTCCATAGGTTCCCAGAATATGAAGTTGTGAGTTGCGCTTTGAAAAATTCATAATTTACGTCTGAAGCCGTCAGGCAGGCTAGGGTAGTTTATTCCAGTTTCTGTACAAACAGCACCTAAAGGTTTATCCCAAGGTTCAATAGGTAATTCAGGCAAATAGGCAAAATCAAAAACAATGCCAATAGTAGGTTTTGTTGCCCACTCAGGTGCAGCCAGCAAGCGATCGTAATATCCCCCACCGTAACCCAAGCGGTATCCTTGATGACCACAAGCAACACAAGGTACGAGAATTAAATCCACTTGATCGGGATCTATAGTTGGGGCGTTGGGATGGGGTTCCGTAATGCCGTAAGTCCCAATTTGTACTGAATCATTAAGTGTCCAAATATGCCAATACAGAGAGTTACCAACGCAGCGAGGTAGCCCCCATATTTTTGTGAGGTGGGCATCTTGCCCGCCCGTCTTATCCCCAAACAAGGGACTCAAATCGGGTTCTTGACGAAAGCTGAAATAAGCAAGTACTGTTTTTGCCTCGGTAAACAGTGGTGAGGTGAGAATGTGCGTGCAAATGCGATCGCTCTTTTGTTTCCATGCTTCAACTGACATAGATTGACGTTTTTTCAAAAGCGATCGGCGTAGTTGTATTTTTTCCATCTAATCATCAAAAATAAACCACCAAGGCACGAAGACACCAAGGAAACACTTCTTTATGTCTTGGTGTCTTTGTGGTTCTATTATGCCTAATTCAACTTGGACTAAACTTAAGCAGCGTTCTGACGCCACCAGTCAATCGTATTCTTCAGCCCTTGTTTAAAGTCCACCTGGGCAGTAAAACCAAAAGCTTGTTTTGCCCTTTCGGTATCCAAACAACGGCGGGGTTGACCGTTGGGTTTGTCGGTTTCCCAAACAATTTCACCCTCGTACTCCATCAATTCACAAATTAGATTAATCAAATCGCGGATGGAGATTTCGTAACCAGTTCCCAAGTTCACTGGTTCCGAGTCATTGTAGAACTGAGTACCCATGACAATCCCCCGCGCTGCATCTTCTGAATAGAGAAACTCGCGGGTAGGACTGCCATCACCCCAAACAGGAATTTTCTTTTCTCCCTTGATTTGTGCCTCGTGAACTTTGCGAATTAGCGCCGGAATCACGTGGGAACTTCTGGGGTCAAAGTTATCTTCTGGGCCGTACAAATTCACTGGCAAAAGATAAATGCCATTAAAGCCGTACTGCTGGCGGTAAGCTTGTAGCTGTACTAACAAGGCTTTTTTTGCCACGCCGTAGGGGGCGTTGGTTTCTTCTGGGTAGCCATTCCACAGGTCATCTTCTTTGAATGGCACTGGAGTAAATTTGGGATAGGCGCAGATAGTACCAACACAGACGAATTTCTTTACCCCAGCTTGATAGGCAGCGTGAATTAGCTGGGTTCCCATCATCAAGTTGTCGTAAAACAATTCGGCGGGTTTTTCGCGGTTGAGACCAATACCGCCAACGTGTGCAGCTAGATGGATGATAATGTCTTGTTGGTCAGCTGCACGCTGACAATTTTCCATCAAGCGCAGATCGCAATCACGCGATCGCGGTACTGTGATTTTCTCTAAACTCGCTCCAGCTTTACACAACTGGTCTACTACCTGCCGTCCCAGAAAACCAGAGCCTCCAGTGACGAGAATCCGTTTATTCTTTAGTTCTAAGGCGTTCATCTTTTGTCCTCGTGGTTCTTATTCACAGGTGCAACACGCCTACTTCTTGCCTAATCATGGCATTATCCTTAATTACATTTGCCACTGTTCCATTAGGAGAAGTTAGTCCCAAGGCTTGTAAGTCTGCTTCCACCATCAGGGCAACTAGTTCTGGAAATGTTACCGAGGGTTTCCAACCCAACTTTTGCCGTGCTTTTGTAGAATCACCTATTAGCAAATCTACTTCTGCTGGGCGGAGATAGCGTGAGTCAAATTCTACATAATCTTGCCAATTGAGATTTACATAACCAAATGCCAGTTCCAGAAACTCTCGCACTGAATGAGTTTCATTGGTGGCAATCACATAGTCGTCAGGCTCATCTTGTTGCAACATCATCCACATTGCCCTGACGTAATCTTTGGCGTAACCCCAATCTCGCTTAGCGTCTAGATTACCCATATACAATTTTTTCTGTCTGCCAGCAAAAATGCGGGCTACTGCCATTGTAATCTTGCGCGTGACAAATGTTTCACCCCGTCGGGGAGATTCGTGGTTAAAAAGTATGCCATTGCAGGCAAACAAACCGTAAGACTCTCGATAGTTTACTGTTTGCCAGTGAGCATAAACCTTAGCGCAGGCATAGGGGCTGCGGGGGTAAAACGGCGTAGTTTCCTTTTGGGGCACTTCTTGTACCAAACCAAACATTTCTGAAGAGCCAGCTTGGTAGAAACGCACTTGAACGCCGGTACGACGCTGATAGTCGCGGATTGCTTCCAATAAACGCAGCGTTCCCATTCCAACTGCATCAACCGTGTATTCTGGTGCATCAAAGCTTACCCTCACATGGGATTGAGCGCCTAGGTTGTAAATTTCTGTTGGCTGGATTTCTTCTAAAATGCGGCGCAGTGTGGTACCGTCCGTCAAGTCGCCGTAGTGAAGAAACAGCCGCACTCCCTCTTTGTGAGGGTCTTCATAAATGTGATCGATGCGGTCTGTGTTGAAGGTGGAAGTCCGGCGAATAATGCCATGAACCTCATAACCTTGTTCGAGTAAAAACTCACTCAAATAGGAACCATCTTGACCGGTAATACCAGTAATCAACGCTCGCTTTTGTTGCGTCATGCTCAATAATCCCTTGTCGTTTCTGATGATTATTTATACAGGCGACCTGGTACAACCTAGCAAGTATTTGCTCAATTGCCCAATGGGAAACCTACTAATTTCACTTGGCCTCAGCTAGTTTACCTCAGTAAATACGCTGATTCTAAAATATTTTTACGAGTTACCTCGTAGTCAAAACAGGAAAGTGTATTGATTTCATCTAGACACTTTTAAAATTTTTACTAAAAATTTATATTACTCGTGGATTTTGTGAATAATGAATGAAGAAAAACATTAGGTTATACCATTTTGGATTTTAGATTACCCTGCGGGAAGCCGAAGAAGGCGCATCTATAGATTTTGGATTGGGAATGACTGTCTCTGTCGGGGTTCTGTCAATCCATCTATCGCAATCATTTTTTTAATTGGTGTTAGTTATAAATTATAAATTACCAATAATAAATTAATTTGATTTTTGGGTAGATTTGGCTATATTTTTTCAAAGAGCATAACTAGATTTCCTCCTTCCTTCTTCCTTGCTTTTGAAAAATTTTGGGGCATTAACTGCCCCGGTACATCAGCGTTTTGTACTTTTTCAGTAAGCTCCGTTATCTTTGGGCATAATGACCACACGAATCGTTTTCAAAACTATCCATAAATCGAGCCAAAAATTCCTGAATTTTACATAATGCAGGTCAATTTGCACTCGCCTAGGGTAAGGAATGTCATTGCGTCCAGAGACCTGCCACAAACCAGTTATGCCAGGTCGAATCGTCAAAATCTGATCGATGTGACAACCATATTTAGGTAGTTCTTCCGTTACCAAAGGTCGCGGCCCAACAACACTCATGTCCCCTTTCAGGACGTTCCAGAACTGAGGAAATTCGTCCAAACTAGTAATTCTCAAAAATTTACCAATTCTTGTAATCCGGGGGTCATGCTTGAGCTTAAAATTGCTTTCAAACTCGTGCCGCATCTCAGGTGATGTATCCATCATTTGCATGAGTATTTCGTCAGCATTAGTCACCATCGTGCGGAATTTAATGCAATTAAAAGGCCTGTAGTTTTTACCTACCCGTTCCTGGATATAAAAAATTGGGCCTTCTGAGCTTAAAGCAATTAGAGAGGCCAAAATTAAGTAGACGGGGGAAAACAAAATTAGTACAGAGAGCGAAAAGACAATATCAAACAGTCGCTTGGCAAACTCTCCGTTTAAAGCCTGAAAAGACAAACCTCTGGGTTTAAACCTGGGAGTCGTCTTTCTGGATTGACCGCGTTTTAGGAATGTACGCGATCGCCCGATCCACGTCAACCTAGCTTCACCGGGTTGTAAACGTGCTTCAGTCACAGAGGCACTATCAGAAAAAGAGCGCCCTGTCCTGGATGCACTACGCGATCGCTTGCCGGAGAGGAGTGAGCTCTGGGCAGTCATCATACTCCTTAATAATCCACACCACACATAGTCCCAATCTTAAAGCCAAACGCAGGTGCTTCTGGGAGCAATTTTCCAAAAGCCTACGCAAAAAAAGAACTTACACGGACTTTTGAAATTTTTTTTCAATGCACTTGTGTAAAAATTCTAGGTAACACTGAGCGAAAACTGGCGCTTGAAACTGAGCGGCGTGCGATCGCGCATACTCGGGATTAAACTTACCTCTGTAGGTTTCAAACGTTTCTGTGGCTTCTATTAAAGCCGCCTCTGTTTGTTCCTCAAACAATATACCCGTTCCAGTTTCTCCCCACGTGCGAATATCCCGCACCGTTTCTTTGGCACCACCAGCACCATAAGCAATCACTGGCGTGCCACAAGCTTGTGCTTCTACTAAGGCAATGCCAAAATCTTCACAAGCTGCATACACGAAACCTTTAGCATGAGCCATATATTTTTTTACAACCTCATCAGGTTGCCACCCCAATATTTGTATATTAGAGTTTGCCATTTCACGAATTTTTTTCATTTCTGAACCTGTACCAATTACTACTAATTTTTTTTGCATTTGGTTAAAAGCCCTGACGATTAAAGATACTTGTTTGTAACTAACCAACCGGGAAACAGTTAGATAAAAATCCTCTTTGTCAGCCAAAAAAGGAAAACTCTCGATATTAACAGGGGGATAGATAACAGTTGCTTTGCGTCGATAACAGCGCCAAATTCGCCGAGCTGTATGCTGGGAATTGGCAATAAAGTAATCAACACGATTGGCACTCAATACATCCCACGAACGCAAACTGTGTAATAAATATCGAGTTGCCCACCCAGGTAAACCACTTCCCAACTTGCTGGCGCGCAGATAGTCAAACGTTAAGTCCCAGGCATAGCGCATGGGACTGTGGCAGTAGCAAATATGCAACTGTTCAGGAGTAGTGAGAATCCCTTTAGCAACAGCATGGGATGAAGAGAGAATTATGTCATACGCCCGCAAATCGAGTTGTTCAATTGCTAAAGGTAAAAAAGGCAAGTACTTTTGTATACCTCTGCGGGCAAAGGGGAAATGCTGAAGAAACGTCGTGCCAATTTGACGCTTGTATAAATAACTCTCCGGGTTGCTAGATTCAAAATCGATGAGGGCGTATAAGTCCGCATCAACATGGTTCAGAATTTCCCGCACTACTAGTTCTGAACCGCCTGTGGCTTTAGGTGTCAGCCACTCATGCACTAAAGCATATTTCAAGGGCACAGCTAACTTTAATTAGATAGGTAGAAAACACTTAGCAGACTTATGAGGTTAACTGAAAAGTTTCCCTTTGTATTAAAAAAATGGGAAATGCCCCATATCCTAAGAAAAGACGCAATCCTCTCAAAAGAGGTTCCACAGATACCGCCAGCTGATAATCTCAAATTGGTGATTGGTGATTGGTGATTGGTGATTGGTGATTGGTGATTGGGTACTAGGTTCCTAATCCCTAATCCCTAATCCCCAGTCCCTAATCCCTAATCCCCAGTACCCAGTCTCTAATGCAACTGACATAAAATTGGGGATTTATGCGAATTTTAATTATGGGTGGCACTCGATTTATTGGCGTCTACCTCACTCAACTGCTAGTGCAGCAAGGACATGAGGTGGTACTTTTCAATCGTGGCAATCGTCCGGCACCAGTTGGGGGCGTAGGACAAATTACGGGCGATCGCACTGACGCCACCCAACTCAAAGAAAAACTGTCTAAAGAAAATTTTGATGCCATTTTTGACAATAACGGGCGAGAACTTACTGATACTCAACCACTAGCAGAAATTTTTCAAGACCGCGTGCAAAATTTTATCTACATGAGTTCTGCTGGCGTGTATCTGAAATCAGACCAAATGCCTCATACCGAAGGCGATGCCATCGATCCGAAAAGTCGCCACCGGGGTAAATATGAAACAGAAGCTTACTTGACACAACAAAAAATACCCTTTACCTCTATTCGTCCCACATACATCTACGGGCCCCAAAACTACAACGACTTGGAAGCTTGGTTTTTTGACCGAATTGTGCGCGATCGCCCTATTCCCATTCCTGGCAATGGGTTACATATTACCCAGCTAGGACATGTCAAAGATTTGGCCAGGGCTATGACCAAAGTTTTGGGCAATTCTAAAGCGCTAAGGCAAATTTACAACGTCTCTGGCGATCGCTTTGTCACTTTTGATGGTTTAGCCCGTGCGTGCGCTGTTGCTGCTGGCAAATCTCCTGACGAAATCAAAATCGTCCATTACGACCCGAAAAAGTTTGATTTCGGCAAGCGCAAAGCTTTTCCCCTGCGGACACAGCACTTCTTTGCCTCAGTGAATAAAGCCATAACAGAATTAGATTGGCAGCCCGAGTATGATTTAATTTCGGGGTTAAAAGACTCATTCGAGAATGATTATTTGGTGTCAGAGCGAGATAAGGCAGAAATAGATTTTTCTGTAGATGAGGAGATTTTGCAAGCGAACAGTCAATAGCTAATTGCTAATAGCATTTGTCATCTAAAGCACATTTAATTTGCATATTCGATTCAGGGTAGAAGGTAGGTTAACTTTACCCCTTCTTGCCCCGATCGGATGATGTGATAATATTAATTTTTATGCCAAGCTGAAAACTCTTGGTCAATTATATGCAACGAGATAAAGTAATTGCTACTCTAAGAAATCTGAAGACTAATTTGAGAGGTTTAGGTGTTCATTCCCTAGCTTTGTTTGGTTCTGTGGCTAGAGATGAAGCTCAATGCAATAGCGATGTAGATATTTTGGTTGATTTCGAGCCACCGATAACCTTTGACCGCTACATGGACGTGAAATTATATTTAGAAGATCAGTTGGGAACTCGCGTAGATTTGGTGACTTGGAAAGCTCTGAAGCCACAAATTCGTGAAACTGTAGAGCAAGAAGCAATCTATGTCACGTAATCTCAAGTTGTATTTAGAAGATATTGTTTCGAGTTGTACGAAAATACTGCATTACACCCAAGGTATGACTTTTGAAGAGTTTGTTGCAGATGAACGTACTTTTGATGCTGTAATTTTTAACCTTTTAGTAATTGGGGAAGCTGTGAAAAATTTTCCCCAAGATATACGTACTCGTTATCCTGAAATAGAGTGGCGTAAGATTGCTGGTTTACGAGATATTCTTGCTCATACCTATTTTCAAGTGGAAGATGAGATTATTTGGGATATTGTGCAAAGTAAAATACGACCTTTACAACTACAAGTACAGCCAGGGTAAGAGCATCTCAATCAGGCTTGACACAAGGAATCAGAAGAATCTAAAGTGTTGCTAATGAAAAAACAATTGAGAACCTGAACCATATAATTGTTATCCATAGCAGTGCGT